>PKTV01000445.1 GCA_002868985.1 Desulfobacteraceae bacterium
CCTCTTTATCTCATCATCAATTTTGACCGCCTTGCCTGTGTTTTTATCAGCAAATACAAAAGTCACCTGAGCATCTGCCACAACTGTATCTGTTCCTTTAAACCGGATTTCCTGATAAAACACCGCGCTTTTTCCGCCAATCTTAGTAAGACCGAGATACAGTTCGAGTATATCACCCATGGATGCTGTTTTTCGATAGTTAATATTGATATTGACGACAACAAAGATGATTTCTTTTGCCTGCATCTTCTTTATATCAATATATTTATCTATGACTACCCATCTCGCCTCTTCCATGAACTCCAGATAGCGCGCATTGTTAACATGCGAAAAAATATCAATATGAAAACCCCGCACTTTGATTTCGCCGCATTGAATCATCTATTCAACTCCCCTGTCTATGCTTTTCGGATTCGCTTTGATCCGTTTCTAAACAGGGACTACCATCACAGGGCACGGTGCATATCCAATAACCTTCTGGGCCACACTGCCCAAAAAAACCCGCTTAAGTCCGGTCATCCCCCGCGTTCCCATTACGATAAGATCAACATTCTTTTTCTTTGCCTCTTCAACAATAGGCAGATAGGGTTGTGGATCTAAACGAACAATTGTCTCACATGTCAAATTCTCTTTTTCTACTTTCTTTTTGACTATTTCAAGGAATTTCCTTGTTTTCTTGGCCATCTCTTCCTCTAACTGAGGTGCAATTGCCAACGACTCCGGAAAAAACGCCATAACGCTGATTGCATAGATGACACTATTGCATATCCTTCCCATGCTTATTGCTTGATCCACAATAGCATCCGTAAATTCTGAACCATCAAGAGCGACAAGTATTCTTTCACCTTTCGATATGGGGCATGCTAGTTCGTCTAGTACCATTACAACGTCCTCCTTTTATAATTTCCAAATAATTCGCCGAATATATCCGGGTGGTTAATATCGTGTCAATCAAATTCTTAAGTCATAGGCTCATTCAACACCATTTTAAACGCTCAGTTTGGTTTAAAAAATGGGGCGTGTTTGCCAACCAAATGACGCCTGATTTTGACCGTCTGTCAAACCATCTCAATCCAATGACAATTCTTTGGTCAAGACAGCCTTTTCTTTGTTTAGTATCTCATCAAATCCGTCCATGATATGACCCAGCATTGACAGCCATTCTTTGTCGCTCTCAAGATTCGGAACAACAGCAGAACCTGAAATAAATCTCTTTTTTGACAGATCCGTTTTAATTTGATCGACTCTTTCTTTAGTAGCAGATTTTACTGCCGATTTGAAATTTTGAAAGATCGTCTCAAGTCCGGAAAGGTCAAATCCAAAAATTTCACTCAGAAGTTCAAGAAATAATGTATTATCCCGGTCCAACTTAAGGTTATTTAAAAGCAAATCCGCCAGCATTTCATCCACATTCAATTCATATGCTATTTTCAAACTGTCCAGTTCTTTTTTCAGGTTATCCTTCTTCAAAAGGTTGTCTTGATATTTTTGAAGCAAACCTTGAAGCCTTCTGTTGACTTCAATCCGCTTTTGTGCCTCTTTTTCTTCTTGGCTCAGCGTCAGATGCCGGGTCTTTTCCATTACCAGATCAAGGGTGCTTTTAATCTCACTCATTGATTACCTCTACATTATTCCAGCATTCCAATTGGGGCGAAGCCCTTAGCTTGTTTCGTTGTCCCCCAAGTTACTTTTCACTACAACACCCATTGTTGACTGAACAATTTTCAGAATCTTTTCTTTTGAATATAATGTGCCGCAACCGATCCCCGAGCATTCGCTGGACAGACGTCGCCATTTTTTTACAGAACGTAGATTCTCAAACCAGAACGGATAGGTTTTGCACTGATCGGGACGCACGGGATGAATGGTACACCCGTCATCATAAAAAAAACACCGTCCGTCTGAATGTTCTTTAATACTATACCCGGCTCTAAACGGGTAGAGATATTTTTCGATGAAAAGTGAAATCTCGACAGAAAGGAATTCGGCAATACGCGGAACTTCATCTCTATCGACATAGATTACCCCCGGATCTCCGGTACAGCACACACCACACCGTTGGCATTCGAAATGAAGACCCTGATCAAAAAAATAGGATCTATTATATAATTTTTCCATTTTATATTACATTTTTAAATTATGTGAAATCCATTGGCACGTGTCAAGTTGTATCACAGGCTTCCAAAACCGGGCCAAAGGGTCTGCTTGACATAAAATTTAGGCTTCATTATACTCTTTACCAATAATTTTCAATGGATTTTGCAAATCGGAACATATTTATGAAACATACCCTAAAAGGAACAACATATGAAAATCAATATCAAGAAACCCACAGATAAAGATCTTGAAGCAAAAGGTGTTTCATCCTGGCCAATATGGGAAAAAGAAATTTCCCGCTTTGATTGGCACTATGACAGTACTGAAGAATGTTTTCTGCTTGAGGGCAAGGTTGTTGTGGAAACAGAAGATGGGGATCAAGTGAATTTCGAAAAAGGGGATTTTGTTACATTTCCAAAAGGATTGTCATGTATCTGGGATATTAAAGTACCGGTAAGAAAGCACTATAACTTTAAATAGTGTCTATTCTTTATCTTTAGGATCCTTTAACCTCGAGTTTATGCGGTTTGAAAAAACGCATTATCCACGGAGCGATTTAACAAATGAAACTCCCCGCCGCAAGCGGACGGGGTATTAAAAATCATAATAAAAAAACCACGACCCCTGAAATAAATAGGCATAGTATAAATGAAACTCGGAATTATCGGTCTTTCCAGATGTGGGAAATCAACCGTATTTGAAGCATTAACACATAATATTCTCCTCGAAAGCCATAAAGCTAAAAACCGAATCGGCACCATTCATGTCCCTGACAAACGCCTGGATGTGCTCAGTGACATGTATAAACCCCCAAAAACCATTTATGCCCGTGTTGAATACTTTCTGCCGGATGTCCTGCGTCAAACAAAAGATCAGAAAATCTGGACCCAGGTCAGAGATTGTGACGCCCTGATTCATGTGGTGCGCAATTTCGGTGGATACGGATTTGAAGAACCAACCCCCTATCAGGATTTTCAAGCCATCGATCAGGAGCTAATCTTAACCGATCTTGTGGTGGTTGAAAAAAAACTGGCGCACATGGGACTCGAGAAACAACGCGGCAAAAAAACTGACCCCGAGGAATTATTACTTTTAAACCGATGCGTTGAAGCCCTTGAAAAGGAAATACCACTTAGAAAGTTCCCGGACCTTGCATCAGCCCATCTCCTTAAAGGCTTTGCCTTTTTATCCGCAAAACCGATGCTGGTTCTGTTTAATAACGAAGATGATGATGACGATATTCCTGACATCACAGACTTGACGACCCAAGAAAATTGTATGGTGATAAGGGGTAAACTCGAACAAGAGCTTGCCCAGATGTCTGCTGAAGAAGCCGAGGAGTTTTTGACCGAATTCAATATTACAGCATCAGCCATGGACAGGGTGATCCAACGGTCATATGAACTTCTTGGGCTTATCTCATTTTTTACTTTGGGAAAAGATGAGGTAAAAGCATGGACCGTAAAAAGAAAGACCCCGGCCATTGACGCGGCAGGCGTCATCCATACCGATATGGAAAAAGGGTTTATCCGTGCAGAGGTGGTTTCCCACGATGATCTTATATCCGCCGGATCATATCCCGAAGCCAGGAAGTTGGGGAATGTAAGGTTGGAAGGGAAAACTTACGAAGTTCAGGATGGCGATATCATAGAATTCCGCTTTAATGTTTAATCTGCTAAAAATTTAAAATTGTCTTCAAAACGTCATAACACCCCTATCCCCACCCGATCTTGCACGGGTTTGGTGTATGTAAAACTTTACACAAATCTTATGTACTTTGTCTCATAATATCATTTTGTTTGCTTCAAATTTCTATAAGCCCCCCCCTTTTTTAAAGTTTTATCTAATTGATTTTACTTTATTTATCATCTTTTTGTTTGGCTGCGCATGGTTTTTGCAAGGAATAATGCCATAAGTTGAACGAAAAGTTGCTGAACAAACTTTAATCTTGTTAAAATGAAATCTGCCATGAATAAAAAATTAATCATTCAAATATTGGCCGTAGAACTTGTACGTTCCCTGTTTATTGCTGTAATGATTCTGGGGGTAGCTCTAGTCTCCAATAGCAGTAACCAAATGGTCATGAATCCCCAGTTTTTATCCAAGATGCATCCCGCACACCAAACGAAACAAGGTCTGCCATCTGTCAGCGGTAGAAAAGCGGAAAATTTATATCACATGTTTATCATCCAAACAGCCAGTCACTATCAGATTGATCCAGCCCTCATAAAAGCCATTATTATGGCGGAATCCGGGTACAACACCAGAGCAATTTCCAAAAGAGGGGCGAAAGGTCTTATGCAGTTGATGCCCGTAACAGCCCAATCATTGGGTGTGGAAGATATTTTCAACCCGCATCAAAACATTACGGGTGGCGTCCAATACTTTAAACAGATGGTGAACAGATTCAACGGAGATGTGAAACTGGCCCTGGCAGCATACAATGCAGGAAGTAGAAATGTTAGAAATTACAATGGGGTTCCCCCTTTCAAAGCCACCCACTCTTATATCAAAAAGGTTTTTAAGTATTATCAAATATACAAGAATCAGATGGGAGAGGAAATAGACAGGGTTTAACCTTTCGAGAAATGTTTTTTGCCGCATCGGGAAGACATCATTCAAAATATTATTTAATTTACAGAGAAAGCGAAACACCAATGGCTTTAAATTTCCAAATTATACGTCACCAAATCAAAGCCTCTAAAATTCGTATATTACTGACATCTTTAAGTATCGCCTTTTTTTTATACATGGGAATTGTTGTCGGATATTTTTATTATTTATCCCCTTAGTTCTTCCCAACAAACGCCTTTTTATTTTAGCCTGTCATACTCTATAAATGGAATAACTTGAAATCCAAGTTTCGCAATTTTTGTTTTCAGCAACGCCAACAAAACGCAGCAGGCCAAGTACGTTCTTGGCCATATTGGGTTGTAAGACTTCAATTAACATCCTTTCCGATAATCTGAACACACCCACCAATCAGACCCGATGTAAAACAACGGCTATAAACTTACGCATAGAGATCCCTAAGCAGATTTAAAAAAAGAACCGTTCGATTTTACTCACTTTTTTAAATTTCCCGAACACAATATATAGTAATCTATTCTAATAGACCTCAATATATTCTAATTCTATAGAATTATATATAATTTATATATAATTTTACTTGACATCACACATTTAGAAAATTATGAATATTTTCAAAGGTGATAAGAATGACTGAAGAAATCCAACTTTCTTGGTTCGGAAGAATCGGGTTTACGTTTCTGATAATCCTGCTGATTCTCCTTTTGGGAGCGACCATGGGAATTATCATAGCCTCAAAAACCCGGATAAAACATCTTGAAGACAGGATTGTCAAATTAGAAGCCGTCGAATACAGACTCACACAAATATGGGAACAGGCCGAGTCTTTTGCCCAATTCAAGGATCGCCTTGAAACGCTGGAAACATCTTTGTCAAAGACAGGTTATCTATTAAAAAAGCCGGATCCTTTACCGAAAAAGATTACTGAAATACCCCCCCCTAAAGTTGAAAATTCCATACTTGCAGAAGTTCCCTCAAAAATTGCACAGAAACGATATCACACCGTCACGTCCGGTGAAACACTGTTCAGCATCAGTCACCGGTATGGCCTGCCGGTTGAAAAGATACGGCATCTGAACAAGCTGACCGACGCGTCTGTCATTCATCCAGGGCAGAGGCTTTTATTAAGTCTTTAAATCGACACAAATGTTTAAGATAGTGTCCATCCACGACGTGCAATGGACCCGATTAAGTGTCCAATTCAGAAATGAGCAATTTTTGTCTTGATCAAGGCCGCACAAGGGTTTGC
>PKTV01000215.1 GCA_002868985.1 Desulfobacteraceae bacterium
AAACCGATCAGGCTTTTAGGGATTTCTTTGTCTCAACTCAGTTTTTTGGGTTCTGGAACCCAGCTCTCTCTTTTTGATCAGGACCCGTCATCTCAAAAACGTCAGAGATTGAATACGGTTTTAGATTCGTTATACGAAAAATTCGGTGACAAAAGTGTTGTTCCCGGCACACTTTTAAACGATTAAATTTGAACCTTCATTATTCATTGCTCGTGTTTCTAATAACATTTTTTCAGATTCAAATATGAGTTCCTCAACTTTTTTAAGTAAGATTTCTAATCTAACTTTTTGATTATCTTCGATATCATCCCACTTTTTGAAAATTTGTCCTGCTGCCTTTGATCCAAGATAAACATCCGTTCCGATAGAAATTTCAAGTTCAGAGTTTTCAGTTTTGATTATCATTGTATAAATCTCCATTTAATAAAAAATTATATTTTTAAAGAAATTCTTAGAATCGTGAGATAAGGTGATGGGATTGCAAAAAGCGTGCACAAAAAATTGAATAATAATTTTATGGGTTAAATAAGATGGTTATGGAAAATAAATAATAAACGGAAGGTGCAAGCCATAAATTTTATGTAATCTTAAACATAATTTTATGTAAAGTTTTTCATTCTTTGAAACCTGCTGTACCCGAGACTTGTAAAATACATGCCTGCTCAAGGGCCTTAATAAATTCCGGGTTGGTTTCTTTTATTCTTATAATTCTGTCCCATGAAAGAATGTTTTCTAAGATAGGCTTTTCTATTCCAAGATCAGATTCCCTGCTAACTGCCTCTATAATTAACGATAGGGAGTAGATCGGAATCTTTTTTAATATGTCTTCATCAGAAATATCGGTTTTGTCATTACGTTGAGATCTTAATAATTCTGATACACAGACTGAAAGAATTGGATCTGCAGTGTCTTCCGGTTTTTTACATTGTTCAAGATCATAGTTGGCTTCTAAAAAGTCTTCTGCCATCTTTTGCAATGTATCTAACCATTTTTTGTTCAGATTCTGAGGAAGAACTGCATCAGGTCCATTTTTTAAAACCTCATTATTAAATTTGGCCAGCATATAAGAAACACCTTTCTTGTTAATCGGCGTTAATTTTATTCCGCAATTTGCCGGAACATCTAAACGTAACGACTTTCCGGGATCCGAGCATCATGGCATTACCGGTTGCCGGATTCCTTCCTTTACGCTCTCGTTTTTCACGAACACAAAATTTTCCAAAACTGCTTATGAGGACATCTTCACCGGACGCTAAAGTGCCTTTAATTATTTCAAGAAGGGTCTCTACAATTTCTGAAGATGTCGTCTTCGGGAATCCTGTCTGATTTTGAATGGAGTCTATGATTTGAGCTTTTGTGAGTGTCATGGCCGGATCTCCTTCGTGTCTATAAAACCCAAGATAACATTGCAGTTCCAAGTATTAACGACAAGGTGCCAAATAACCTGTAGGTTTGATCTGATAATGAATTAACATACCAATTAATGAGTTCATCATACAGGTTTTTAGGCATTAAAAAAATTGCACCCCCTTCAATGATAGCCATGAGTCCAATTAATCTTATAAACCAGGAATGATGACTTGCAGTTGCAGAAACCAAAAGCAGGATCCCCAATATCGCTTCAAAGACCGAAAGAAATCTTCGATCGATTTTGTTGAATAAACGCTTCAGAAAATTTCTGGTTTCATTGGTATAAAGAATTGTGCAACACCCGATTGCAATACAAAGAAAACTAATTGCATAAAGAAACACGTTCATAATTGGCTCCTTGTAGATCCAAAAGTTGTTGTGAAAAGGTATTGTTAAACTAAGTTGAGCGTTTCAATTTCTGACATAACATTAATTGCTCAATTTAGGCACTATGATTGCGACGCCGATTTGAGGCCTCATGGGGTATCTCCTTCTACAGGATTTATCAGGAAATATCAAGCTTTTGCTGGTGGAGCTCTTTTTTGGTTTTGAGCTTCAAAAAGATCTGCTCCTGCCTCCATTCCATAAGTGACATTTTCCGGACATCCTGAGTATTGCCGTCAATTTCTGCAGTCAGGCATCCATCCCAGAAAAAATCGGGTACTCTCCGGAAAAAATTTCCCAGATTTTTTCCGCTGATCCAGATACCCTGCTTTAGAAACAGGGGGCCCAACTCTAAAGCCACGAGGTTAAAGAGCTTTAGCGTAACGGTTCCGTTTTCAGCAGAATCGTCGACTGTATTATTCTTATGGGAGATTTGGCTGCGCATGGCTGCGTAAGCACCGCCCCGGCGCAAAACGGCCCCGGCCAGACCCGGCATGGCGGCGGAAAGTGCCAGTGAGGATCCTTGGCGGACCACAGCAGTGTCCACATTATCAACAACCTTTCCGTCTAAGAATATGGTTTGAATCCTCTGGTCGAGATAGTCGTCACTCACGTCGATTTGCCGGCACAGCAGATCTCGGATGGAAATTCCTGTCCGGATTTTTAAGGTAAAACCTTGTCCGAGCAGAGAGGAAAAAAGTGACATCCTGTCCGGTTTTACGGTCAAATTTATTTTTGTGGTCAAATTGTTTTGAAATTCCGTTTTCATGGGGTTATTGAGAATGGATGGTGTCTTCGGGTTGAAAAAAATGGGGAGTCCCCAGAGGATCTCCCCATTGTGTATACGTCATAGATAGTTGGTTTTACCAATTATAGACCTGATCAAGATCTTCATCCTTGACCTCAAAGATGACATTATGGGGCGGGAGCGCTTCTGCCTTGAAAAAATCAGGCAAACGGTCATCTTTGGCCGAAAAGCCGGCTCTAGAATTGAAATCTCTTTCAAAGGAAAGGATGTTCTTTCCCAATTCGGTCACATCGTCTGCCGTAAGGTCCTGTCCGGTAAATGCACCGATCATGTCCACAAGGGCATTAAATGTTTCCGGCTGATCCAGGATCGCAAAGGCGATAAAGAGGCACATGCCGGTGGCGTCGATGGCGGCTGTGGCAATTTGAAGGTTTCTGGAAAGTTCCACCTGGCCTTCAGGTTTTAACGGGTCTACGCTGCCCCCCACATTGAGAATGTTTGCGGTGACTGCGTAACCGGCTGTGTGATCGGCACCCATGGTACTGGTGGCATATGTCACGCCCATTCCCTGGACGGATCGGGGATCGTAAGCCGGCAGGGCCTGACCTTTGACCACGGGAACCCTTTCAACACCAAAGACTTTGCCGGTTACAGCAGCGCCGCTTCCGAGGATGCGGCCCAGCGGAGTTCCTTTGCCGACGTCTTTGAGAAGGTTGATGGCGGCTTGAGCATCACCGAATTTGGCCAGACCTGCTTCCATGGCCACACCGATGGTGGCGCCCATTTCAATGGTATCCAGACCGTAGTCATCGTCCATACGGTCGAGTTCGGCGATGGCGTCCATGTCATCGATACCGCAGTTTCCGCCGTGAGCCCAGACCGTTTCATATTCCGGTCTTTTGGTAATATAATTGCCGTCTTTGTCATTGTAGATGCCCGAGCACCGGATGACACAGCCTTTGTGGCAGCCGTGGGCAACCATGCCGCCTCGGGCTTTCATAATTTCCGACTGGGTTTCACCGCTGATATTGCCGGCACCGTCAAATCGACCGGTTTTAAAATTATGGGTGGGCAATGCACCGGCCTCGTTAATGACATTGGTCAGGATGTTTGTTCCAAAGGCAGGAAGCCCCTCTCCTGTTATCGGGTGTTTTTTAAGCCCCTGGACAAATGCCTTGTTGGCGGCTTTAAATTTTTCCGGGTCTTTGGGTGATCGGGTGGGCATGCCGGTGTCGTCCAGAATGATAACTTTGACGCCTTTGGCGCCCATAACCGCACCGACACCCCCGCGACCTGCATGCCGGGTCGGTCTTTGCTCCATGTTAGTAAAGGCAATGGAAGCGGCAGCCATTTTCATCTCGCCGGCCGGTCCAATGGAGATGCAGGCAACCTTATCACCGTATTCTTCTTTAAGTTTGTCAACCAGATCATAGTTACCCATCATTTTAAGGCTGTTTTCAGGGGTAATTTCTACACCGTCTTTTTTGATGACTACCTTGTAAAGAGTGTCGTCGCCGGGTTTACCTTCGAGCACAATGGCGGCATATCCGAGACGGGCAAGAACTTGAGCACCCTGGCCGCCGACATTGGCTTCCTTGATACCGCCGGTGAGCGGGCTTTTGCAACCCACCGAAGCCCGTCCGGACTGAGCCGCGTGACTTCCGCTCAAAAGTCCGGGGGCGATAACCAGTTTATTGTCTTTTCCCAGAGGATGGCATAACGGCGGTACCTCCTTGCTGATAATTGCCGATGTCATACCGCGGCCGCCCAAACCGGCATAGTCGCCCAACGGTCCTTCACTGGCTTTTGGTCCGTTTTTGTCTCCCATGTTGATTCTTAGAATTTTGTCCATGGTCACCTCCTCATGTAAGATTCAGGAATTAAGTCGTCATACGATGATTCGAAAAATCTTTTATCAGTGTTCTCGAGAAAGCAAACCCCGTGAACACATACGATTTTTTAGCGATAACCAATTTTTACACCAGATTCGAGTTTATCGAAGGAATCTGGAATGTCAAGAAAAACCATATCCCGGATTCTGGCTTTTTACAATGATGGGAATTAGAGAGGATTAAAGGGTGTATCGAGTCTATACGGAAGTCAAGCCAATCTGCTTCCTTCCAACGCCATTTTATCACTATATTCACCGGTAAATGTCAGGCGATCGGAAAGTTTATTGACAGAAAAGCTTTTTTGGAACACGTCTATGCCAAAAGGATCCAGGGAAGAAAGGTGACATGTATGAATAAAAATTTTGCTGACGTT
This sequence comes from Desulfobacteraceae bacterium, assembly GCA_002868985.1. GTDB lineage: Bacteria > Desulfobacterota > Desulfobacteria > Desulfobacterales > UBA11574 > UBA11574. The sequence continues at coordinate 4,808 of PKTV01000215.1, forward strand.
TCCGTTTTGTTCTTTGAGGATGTTAATCAGTTGATGCGCGGAAGAACCATCGAAATCACCCATGAGTTTAAGGTGAAGGTTGTCACTGTTTCGATGAAAAAAGATACGGAAATTTGATGCCATCAATCTTCTCCTGAATACCACGGTTTGTTTTTGTAGGATGAGATAATTTTTTGTGTGAGTTGTCTTCGCTTTACAGACAGTCTACCAAGCACCGTGTGTACAGGTAACCCGGATTTATTAGCAGACGGATTGGTTTAACGTTTCGTCAGGTTAAAAACATTGTTGTAGGTTCCGAATTTGTTGGGGCAATTCCGTTCACTTTGGGGGTCTTCCTTCCATTGGCCATCCACCAGAAACTTATATTCATATTGTCCGGGAGGAAGGATAACGGCCTTTGTCCATTTTCCATCGACATCTTTTTTCATGGGATGCTTTTTGGGGTTCCAATTATTAAAATCTCCCATCAGGATAACCTCTTTTGCATCCGATGATTCGAATGAAAACATTATTTTTCGCCGTTTGATTTTCTTTTTTGGTATGATTTTTGTCATCGGATGCCTCCTTGAAAGATCTTCATTTCAAAAATTTAAATAAATCCGAATTGAATAGATCAATATCAGGTTGTCATTCTTTCTGTCTATAGATGAGAGGCTTCATTTTAATGGGCCGAATCCCCAAAGAGCGGGGGTTTATCCCGAACAATCGGGAGAAAGTTTGGTGATTTCGCAAGTTGGTTTTTCAGCCATATCTTTGAATCCTCCATTTAAACTCAAAACAAAAAGGCTCATACCGTTCGTAGTGTTCATATTGGTATACGAGCATAGGAAATCCCTTTTCCCGATAAAGCTCATGAAGAATTTGGATAGCCTTTAAAAACCCTGTCATTAAGCCAGTGTGTTAAATAATTTCAGGACTTTAAACTGAAACAACACACAGTTTATTGTTTTGTCGATGATAAATTCTATATGGGGATTTGGGTCGGGAATTTTTCTCAGGAGTTGATGATGTTTTTTTTATTGTTTCGATGGATAGGTATTTCTGTTGCGAGATTTTGATTTTCAACATCCTTCTTAGTTTTATTTAAAAGGCCCGACAAGGGCCTTTTA
>PKTV01000139.1 GCA_002868985.1 Desulfobacteraceae bacterium
CCAGGTCGAGCCCCAGATCAGGGTGAGGACGACGAAGGCGAGACGCAGGCGACCCGGGCCGGGTGAGGTCACGTCACTATTGTTTGCTGTTTTTACATTTGCTTATTTATATAGGCAATATAAGAAACACATCATAGAAGCATAAGTCACATTCAACTGCAATTCAGAAAGGCAAGATCGGAGTCATATGTCAGAAATTAAGATAACAAGCGGCTATATTCCCGGTTCCATCGGCCGGGTGGTGGAACTTCATGGGACTTACTACAATACTCGTTGGGGATTCGGTCCCTTCTTTGAATCCAAAGTGGCGGCAGAGATGGCAGGATTCGTCGGAAGATATGACAAAAATCAGGATGGCTTCTGGACGGCTTCGCTGGAGGGTCACATTGAAGGATCCATTACCATTGACGGGATTCATGCCAAAGACGAGGGTGCACATTTACGGTGGTTTATTGTATCCGACAGTTTGCGCGGTAAAGGTGCCGGCAACCTGCTTATCCAAAGGGCCATCGACTTTTGCCGAATCAAAGACTACCGATGTATCTTTCTTTGGACCTTTGAAGGTCTTCATGCTGCCAAACACCTTTATGAGAAGTATGGTTTTCGACTCGTAGAGCAGCACAAGGGAAAACAGTGGGGAAAAGTCGTCAAAGAGCAGCGATTCGAACTGGCGATCAAATAGTATAGTTCCAACTTTAGATGCCATATTTGGCAGATAAAAATTGAGGAGATTGTCACAAAATGGCTGAAATATTTATTACCAGAAGGATTTTCAGGGACGCCATAGACATATTAAAAAGAGAACGGCATACCATTGACATCAACGACTCGGACAGAATTCTACCTGTTCGGGAACTGGTTAAAAGGGCTCATGGAAAGGCCGGTCTTATCTGTTTGCTCAACGATAGAATTGATTCTGTGGTCATGGACGAACTTGAGTCCCTTAAGGTAATCTCCAACATTGCCGTGGGGTATGACAATATCGATATTGCAGCCGCTACCCAACGGGGTATTATGGTGACCAATACCCCGGGCGTACTGACTGAGACAACGGCCGATTTGGCCTTTGCCCTGCTGCTAAGTGCCGCCCGCAGGATACCTGAAGCCGATCAATTTATAAGGGCTGGAAAATTCAAAAACTGGCAACTCATGCAGCCTCAAATGGGGGTGGATATCTACGAAAAAACACTGGGTATTGTCGGTATGGGTGCCATTGGACAGGCGGTGGCCAAAAGAGCAAGGAAAGGATTTGACATGCGGGTCATTTACCGGAGTTTATCTAGAAAAGAAACGGCGGAGAAAGAATATGAAGCGGAATTTGTAGAATTCGACGAACTCCTTGCCATGAGCGATTTTATCAGCATTCATGTTCCCCTGACAGAGAAGACAAAACATATGTTTACGGCCCAAGAATTCAAAAAAATGAAAAATACCGCCATCCTTATCAATACCGCCAGAGGACCGGTGGTGGATGAAGCAGCCTTGGTTGAAGCCATCAAGGACGGACAAATCAGAGGGGCGGCGTTGGATGTGTTCGAAGAAGAACCCAGTGTTCACCCGGAACTTATCAAAATGGAAGAGAACGTGGTGTTGGCACCCCACATTGGAAGCGCTTCTATCGAAACAAGGCTGCGGATGGCAAAGATGGCGGCCAGGAATATGGCAAAAGGTTTGAAAGGAACCCGCCCGCCCAACTTGGTAAATGAAAAAGTAACTTACAAGAAAGAAACAGAAACATAGGGTAGAAATTTCTTCTGGATTTTATACAGCAATACCTATTAAGTGAAGCTTTATTGAACTTCGTCGGCAACCCATTTCAGAAATGCCGGGTTGCCGTCGGATACCGGCAGACTCACAATACAGGGACATTTGTAACTGTGCAAAGCGTTCACTTTTTCAATCAGGTCGGGCACACGCTCCTTTGTTGTTTTGGCAATTAGGATTATTTCATTGGCATCTTGGAGTTTTTCATCCCATATGTACATGGAATACATGTTTTCGATAATGTTGACACAGGCGGCCAATCTGGCGTTGATGAGCGCTTTACCGATCATTACAGCTTCGTCTTTACTTCCGGCGGTTATGTAAATCATGTTAATTTCCATCACTTTACCTCTATTGAATCTTTAGTTTAAATTTCAAGTTTCGCACCCTAATATTGCTAATACGATTTTACCTTAAAAATTTTTTCCGGTCTGTTTTGTTGTACGAGCATTGCTGAAAATTAAGGGTGCGAAACTTGAGTAGGTTCTTTTTATTAAATACGGTATAAAACTATAACATAGGTTGACAATATTGATTATAAGAATATTTAAGGGCTTGAAATAATACGTTCATATGGGTTAATATAAAACTGACTGTAACAAATGATCAACGACCGATGATCCATAACCCAAAAAACTAAAAGGAGCCTGTCATGAAAGATACCTTGAATCCGTTTAAAATCGCCCAGGAGCAGCTTGACGATGCTGCCCAGAGGCTGGGTTTGGATTCTGCCATGCACGAATTGCTGCGGTGGCCCATGCAAGAACTAAAGGTTATACTTCCGGTGAAAATGGATGACGGTTCAACAAATGTTTTCCATGCATTCAGGGTTGTCTACAACACCGCACGCGGACCTGCCAAAGGGGGTATCCGGTGGCATCCTGATGAAACCGTTGATACGGTGCGTGCTCTGGCAGCCTGGATGACCTGGAAAACGTCCGTTGTGGATATTCCTTTAGGTGGGGGTAAAGGTGGGGTTATTTGCAATCCAAAAGCACTTTCAGAAGCGGAAAAGGAACGACTTGCCCGTGCCTATATCCGTGCCATTGCCCGAACACTTGGCGTTACCAAGGATGTCCCGGCACCGGATGTGTACACCACGCCTCAGATCATGGCATGGATGATGGACGAATACGAAACCATTATGGGTGAAAAACACCCGGGCGTCATTACCGGAAAACCCCTTCCCATCGGCGGTTCTCAGGGACGAGGAGATGCAACCGCAAGGGGGGGAATCTATGTGACCCGCGAAGCCGCCAACATTCATGGCATCGATTTAAAGGGCAAGACGATGGCGGTTCAGGGTTTTGGAAATGCCGGACAATATGCAGCACTTTTAGGTGAAGAAATATTAGGGCTGAAGCTCGTCGCAGCTTCGGATTCCAGAAGCGGTGTTTATAACGCCCAAGGGATCGATGCCCGGGAGCTCGTCGACTATAAACTCAGCAACGGAACCCTGAAGGGATTTTCAAATGCCGATGAAATTTCCAATAAAGACTTATTGGAACTCGATGTGACGGTCATGTTTCCTGCAGCTTTGGAAAATGTAATTACAGAAGAAAACGCCCATAAGATAAAGTGCAACATCCTGTGTGAATTGGCAAACGGCCCGACGACACCGGTTGCGGACAACATTCTGTATGATAACGGTGTTATCGTACTTCCCGATTTTCTGGCCAATGCCGGCGGAGTGACGGTTTCTTACTTTGAACAGGTGCAAAACACTTATAATTATTACTGGGATTTAAGAGAAATTCACCGGCGGCTCGACGAGAAGATGACCCATGCTTTTAAAGGGGTTCACGAGATGCACCTTCAAGAGAAGGTCAACATGCGGCAGGCCGCTTATCTGGTGTCAGTGGCCAGAGTGGCTGAGGCGTGTCGGCTCAGAGGATGGGTGTAACAGAACCCTACTTATGAAAAAGCATAATTAGGGTTCTGTCAGGGATCAGTATTCAGGGGATAGAATATGAGTTCTACTTTATGATTCATGTCTCTTTCATAACAGCGTTATAAATTTAAATCCAAGCACTTTTCTGACTCCCGACCCCTGACCACTTTTAATTGAGTTAAGGAGGTTTATCATTAAAGATCAAAAAGAACTGGATCTGCTCAAAACCTACCGCATGTTTTCTAAACTGATGCAATACCCGCATCTTCTCGATTCAACACGAAAGCTTTTTCTATCGGCGTTGACCCAAAGAGGGATCGCCACTGAAAAAGAGATCGAGCAGAAGGCTCTGGAAAAACTTCGTGCTGAAGGACAGGATCCAACCGAGGAAAATATTCGTGAATATATTGGCGTTCTGATCGATCTTTATTTTGCCAGTTTCTTCAAAGAAACGGAAATCGAAAATCACATCCATCTGGCCCGAAAACAAGACCGCTTCAAAAATCTGAACAGGGTTATCAATAAGGAAGGGGCAACTTCAAAAAAAATCAAACAGGCCCTCAAGGAATTCTGCGAGATTCCCATGGGAGACCTTTATATATCACCCAATGAGGCCGAAGGTGTCAGGGTCGCTCTGATCAACCATTTTATTTCCAACCAGCTGCCGTTTATCGGGATCGGCAAACGCTACATCACCATCCGGGACGTCGAAGAATTGGTGGATAACATTTACTGGAGCCATCGCCGGCCCGGAAAGATCGGCGGCAAGGCTGCCGGTATGTTTCTGGCCTATAAAATTCTCGTTCCAAAACTCACTTCAGGCGACCCTGAAATAGACAAATACGTCAGGATTCCGGAATCATATTATTTTAGCTCCGGCATTTTTTCCGATTTTCTCGATTACAACAATCTCGATCAATTTCACAGTCAGAAATACAAATCTCGAGAACAGATTGAAGAAGAGTACAAAAACATCTCAGCGCTTTTCAGACAGTCGTCTTTTCCACCGGATACGGTTGAGAATTTTCGTGAATTTTTAGAAAAAATCGGTGAACACCCCCTGATCCTCAGATCTTCAAGTTTTTTGGAGGACAACTTCGGGTATGCCTTTTCCGGCAAGTATGATTCCTTTTTTGTGGCCAACCAGGGGGATATCCAAACACGTCTCAATGAATTCATCTGGGGACTCAAACAGGTCCACATGAGCACCTTCGGCCCCGGCCCCATTTTGTATCGTCGAAATCATAACCTGCTCGATTTTGATGAAAAAATGAGTGTTCTGGTACAAAAAGTCGTGGGTCGTCGATTCGGCAACTATTTTTTCCCTCTGGCCGCCGGTGTCGGGTTTTCTTATAGCTCTTATACTTGGACATCTCGTATAAAGAAGGAAGACGGACTTGTGCGACTGGTTCTAGGCCTTGGGACACGGGCCGTGGACCGTACCGGTGAGGATTATGCTCGAATGATTCATTTGAGCCACCCCCTTCTTCGACCGGAAGTGGAAGCCCAGCAGATCATGAAATATTCACAGAAGATCGTCGATGTGCTCAATCTTAAAACCGGTGAAATGGAATCGATCCCCTATAGTAAGCTTTTAAAAGAAATATCCCATCCGGATCTTTATTGGACGGTATCGGTCAATCAGGATGGCCATCTTTCCGCACCCATGTTTAAAGGACAGCCGATCAATCCCGTGGGAACCTGTCTGACTTTTGAAAACCTGCTTTCCAAAACGGTTTTTCCTTCTTTAATGAAAAAAATGCTCCGGCAACTTCAGGACGCTTACGGCCGTCCCGTGGATATTGAATTTGCTTGGGATGATGAGCATCTTTATATTCTTCAGTGTCGATCTCTGGCGGTGAGCCAGGACATCGGTGAGGTGGAGTTGCCGAAGGATCTCCCGCAAGAGCAAATTATTTTTACCAATAGCCATGTGGTGTTAAACACCGTTGTCCCCGACATTGAATATATTGTTTATGTATGCCCGAGATGTTACGGAAGGCTTTCCACATATGACGAAAAATTTGCAATCGGCCGCGTGATCAGCCGTCTCAACAGGCTCCTTCATGATAAACGTTTTGCCCTTTTCGGGCCCGGCCGGTGGGGAAGCAACGATATCAATCTTGGTGTGCGTGTCGGCTATGAGGATATCAATCACACGTTAATCTTAGGTGAAGTGTCCTTTGCAAGAGAGGATTACACGCCCGAGGTATCCTTTGGCACGCACTTTTTTAACG
>PKTV01000284.1 GCA_002868985.1 Desulfobacteraceae bacterium
CACCGCCGTTGAATGTATACCGGGCTCACATTTCGGAAGCTCCGGCTCAAACAGTTGAAGGGCTGATGCCAGAGCAAGATCGGCATCGGCCACACGGACAAGTGCCCGGTTCTTTCCGGGTTCGATATCTAAGATGTCATTGACAATTGCGGCGGAAGCATGTGACTGGTCCCATAATTTTATGTATTTCTTCTCCCCAATAAACGTTAGCTGGTTTATTGTTGCCTCGGATATTTGTTCTACACCTGTGATCATGATCGTCGGGCTGCCGATAAGTGTACCGTGTAAGGCTTGATTAATATGTTCTGTTGTATATTGCTTCATAATTGCTCCTGAATAGCGTCCTTAGTGTTGCATTAATTTTTCCGGGTAAGGATTTTCGATCGGACTTTGTTGAGGTTTAAGGTTTGATGATAGCGAATCGGGAAGGTATAAATTCAAACCAAATAAAAGGGCATCCCCTTAATATTAAAAGGAATGCCCTTTTTACTCAGAACAACAAGATTAAATCACAGTGACATTTGCAGCGGCAGGACCTTTTTGTCCTTGCTCTATGTCAAAGGAAACTCGGTCGCCTTCATTGAGGGATTTAAAACCGTCTGCATTGATTGCAGAATGATGAACAAACACATCCGCTCCGTCTTCCTGCTCAATGAATCCGAACCCTTTATGGTCATTAAACCACTTAACAGTTCCATTGGTCATGATAACATCCTCCTTTCTTAAAAATTTTCAACGTCACAAACTGGAGAATGCCACTTTGACAAATGGATTATTCCTTCAGAGAGAAACCGTCCCGCAAATTAAGCAGGACTTAATTGATTAAATATATAATAATCTTTATTTAGAAAGAAAGCAAGCTAAATATTTGTTTTTTTTAAAAATATTGTTAATTGTGCATTTAAACGTGCAAATACGAAACGTTAAGCGAACAACGCCAGAGACGGATCTGTATGCAAGGTTTGTGGTTTTAGGATACTTGCATGATTCTTGAATCGTGAAGGAGTGCAAAAAAGGCAAATCCCGAAAAAGGATCTGCCCTTTTTGAAAACGATATCACAGATTTTTTTCCAGCTTCAGAACTCAAGATACATTGCAGTAACATGAAATCAGGGTTAAGTGCATAGACGTTGGAGATAGTAAAGGCTTCAAAACGTTCAAAAATCCTGTGCTCACCATTAGGTATCTGCAATTTGCCCCTATTTCAGATATATTGTGTAGCTGTTTAAATAAGAAAAGCGTGGAATTCTATCAATCTGAGCCTTTCTCATATTGAAGGAGTATATTCAACCAACTGGTTCCTGCCAGCTTCTTTTGCTTGATAGAGGGCTTTGTCTGCCAACTCCATAATTTCAATGGGAGATTGATCCATTAAACTATTGTATGATGTTATTCCCATGCTTATAGTGATATTAAACTGGGATAGGTTGTGTTTAAACGGATGCCCGGCCACAATTTTCCTGAACCTTTCACACACAGTCTTGGCTTTTTTGACATCAGTGTCAGGCAATATGACTGCAAACTCTTCACCTCCATAACGACAGGCCAAATCGCTCTTTCTGATGCAATCTTTGAGTATCTTTCCAATCTCAGCAAGTACCATATCTCCAGCTGTGTGACCATAAGCATCGTTTACTCGCTTGAAGTAATCCAAATCCATCATACACATAACCAGAGAAGTACCATACCTCTTCGCCCTTGCTATCTCCCGCTCCAGGGCCTCCGTGAAGTACCGGCGATTATAAAGCCCGGTTAATTCATCCGTGGTGGACATCTCTGCCATTTTCTTCATGGCCATCTTTATCTCTCTGTTGAGGCGAAATCTTTCAAGGGTAGTATTTATGCTCCGAGAAAGTGAGCTTTCGTTGATATTTTCTTTGGAAAGATAATCATAGGCGCCTGTCTGGATGGCCTTGGAAGCAATCGCCTCATTCCCTTGCCCTGTAAGCACCACCACAGGAACTTGTATATCCTCTCCTTTCATGAACCTTAACAAATCAAAGGCATCACCGTCCGGCAGTTTGTATTCTAACAGGGCGAGCGCATAAGTATTATTTGTCAATAGCGTTTTTGCCTCCTTAATATTCATAGCTTGGGATACCTCGGTCATTCCCAGGTTGCTCAACATTTTCTTTAGTATTGAAAAGTACATTTTGTCGTCTTCTATCGAAAGGATATTTAAATCCTGGTCTATGCTTATGATCTCGCTCCCGTCGGGATAGGCCTTTGTTTGGTAATTACGAATGGTTTCAATTTTCTTCACAATATCGGAGATCCTGTTTCCGGCATCCTCTATGGCGGCAACGCAATCAGACAACTTTTCAGGATCGCTCTTGTACATTCCTATCAACTCAATATTACCCAGAAGGACCATAAGCGGTTGATTCAGTTCATGGGCGGTAGCGCCTGCCATCTGTAGCAACACTTTAAGTCGTTCTTCATCAATTAGCTCTTTTTGTTGTTCAAGAATCTTTTGATTGGCCTTTTTTAACTTCGACCTAAGCCTATGTCTCTCAACAGCATAATGTATAGCACGAATTAACAAACCGCTATCTATTTGTCCCTTGACTAAATAGTCCTGAGCCCCCTTGCTGATAGACTTGATTGCTAAGTTTTCATCTTCAAGTCCTGTAAGTACAATCACGGGAATTATCTGAGCTTTGGCATGTGCTTTGACGATTGTGTCTAATCCTTGGCTATCTGGTAAGTTCAGGTCCAGAAGAATCAGGTCGATTTCCATTTGGGCTAACTGTTCCAGACCTGTAGAGAGACGATCAAAATGTTCCAACTCAAAATAAGCACTCTTGGATTCTATCAGCATTTTCCGAATCAGGTGTGCGTCACCGGTGTCGTCTTCGATCAATAGAATTTTGAGTTTTTTGTTTAGCGTATTGGGTTTTGAGTTCATGATCTTTGTCTTTTTGGAATTGGCATCTCTTAATTTATGGTTTGTAACTTGTGCTTCGTTATTTTCAATATACGATAACTACAAATTATTCACATCGGGATCCTCAAGTAAGTTTTCCAGTACCAGGAGGTTCTCCGGAATGCCATCTACAATATGTATGTTCTGTTTTTCTTCTTTAAGGCGTTATTATTGTATTTTCCATGACCCTATTTATCGTCCTTTGCCGGCAGAACAACAATCTGTAACCAATATTCCTCTAAAGTTCGAATCACATTGAAAAACTGATCCAAATCTACCGGCTTGGTTATGTAAGAATGAACACCCAGATCGTAGCTTCGGGTAATATCTTCTTCCTGGCGGGATGTGGTTAAGACCACCACTCTGATATTGCGAAGTTCATGGATTGAACATATTTGCTCTAAAACCTGTCTGCCGTCTAATTTTGGCATATTAAGGTCAAGCAGAAACAGATCCGGTCGAGGGGATGTTTCCGGATCCGTGTACCTTCCCCTTCGGAACAGGTAATCCAAAGCCTCCTCGCCATCTTTTACGATATACAGTTCATTCTCGATCTTTCCTTCTTTCAAAGCACGCTTTGTCAACTCTTGATCTCCGAGGTCATCCTCGGCCAGAAGAATGATCGCCGGCCTCTTCAGCGTTGCTGCCATGATCTCCCCTCCTTATTGTAAACTTGAAATGAGCCCCTTTGCCGGGCTCAGATTCAACCCAAATTTCTCCGGTGTGGCGTTCAATCGCTTTTCGGCAAATTGCCAGCCCGATTCCTGTCCCTTCGTATTCAGTCTGGGAATGTAACCTCTTGAAAGGCCGAAATATCTGTTCGGCGTATGCTGTAATTATGCCAATACCATTGTCCTTAACGCCGAAAATAGAAACTCCGTCTTTATTTTCAACCGTAATTTCAATCCTCGGATGTTCTTTATCGCGAAACTTCAGGGCGTTGCCGAGCAGATTTCGATAGAGTTGGGTTAGTAGTGTCTTGTCTCCCCATACTTCCGGCAATTCATTGCAAACGATTTCAGCTTCAGTTTCTGCTATCTCGCTTTCTAATTCCTTCAGGGCAAGGTTTACACAAGTATCCAATGAAAACCGTTCAAATTTCATATCCATCCGGCTGGTGTATGAAAGCTTCAAAAGATCCTGAACAAGGGTTTGCATTCGAAGGGCCGCATCGGCAATAAAAAATAAATCTTTTTCTGCTTGTTCCGGAAGATTTTCTCACAAATCCTTTTTAAGTAGATCACAAAAAGCGGATAACTTGCGCAATGGTGCCCGCAAATCATGGCTGGCAATGTATGTAAATTCATTCAGCTCCTCATTCTTTCGTCTCAATTCCTTATTAAGCCTTTCCAACTTAAGAGATTTCTCAGCCAATTTCATCTTTGCCTTCTTGCGCTCGATGATTTCCCTCTCCAATCCCCTCGTGCTTTCTTTCAATTTCAGGTTAATCAGCCCCAGTTCTCCAATCATAACTGCAATTTCGCTCAAGAAAGAAAGAGCACTTTTGAACTGTTTCTCCGTTACGATCGGCACCTTATTCAATGCATCCAGATACGCATCTATATCATAGCCATAACTTTCACCTTGCCTTCTGAATCGTCCGATATCGGGTTTATTAAAAAGGATTTGTCCGGTAAGTAGACTGGCTATATGTTTACCCTTGATAATGATCGGTGTTGCTCCTTCTACTAAACCATTTTTACACGGCCTTACGTTCAACTCTTTCCATTCTTTTAGGTGGCTCGTCAAGGATCTATTGCTCTTTTTACAATGTTTCTCAGATTCAGGAAAGACGCGATGATATTTAGTGCAGATATCTCTCCATCCCGTAATTAGAAGAGGCTCCTGTTCAGGATATGAAACCAATCCTGTAGTAAATCCGGTGGCATTGGAAAACTTTTCTAAGACTCCACGAAGATGTTGAATGTCAATCAGATCCTTAATTGAATATTTGCCATTAACTAAATCTGGGGTTTCCGATTTGGCATTAGAAAGGTCAAGTTCATCTGGATTTGGTATGAGAGAATTCTTTGCCCGCTTGTGTTTAACGACTTCTCTTTCTAGTTCCTTGACCTTTTGTTCCAATTCTTCATAGGTTGGTTTTTCAGCCATTAGAAGGATCTCCAATTTTTAAAAAGGGAAGCCATTTAAAATGTTGTGCTGTTAAGAATACTTGCATCATCATTTATCTGACAGCCGACAATTTATGGTTTTGCCTTGTATCGGTATCCTGGACAAACTCGGCTTCAAAATACTCAGGTTTCTGATAATCATCCTTAAATTCCGGCAAACTCAACAATGCCTATGATATTATTCAGTTTCCAGAGTGCAAGAAGTGAAGCGCGTTGCCGCAGTGTGTCGTGAGATCAGGAATAGGTCAAGTGTTGGCTGAAAATGATAATCTAAACCATACCAAAAAAACGGGTTCAAATTCAAGATAATATGGTCTGGTTAATCACGGTGCAGTTTGAGACACCTTGCAACTATTTGGAATCACATGGAATTGTGATATGATATTATGCTATCAAAAAAATTGTGCCTTGATTTTTTCCTTGAATAACTTGCCAAGATCGGAAATCCATTAAATTACAGATATCCAATTCAGACTGTAAATATCAAGATATGATCATTTTTCATATAACGTTTTCTTATCTTAAGTCTGGCGCTATCTGTGATCTATTGAGAATACATGGCAAAAATCGGAGTTGTCAAATCCTTTGATCTCTTGCCATAAACACAATTTTTACCTGAGTTGTGATACTATGTTTTATTTTCTATTACCTCAATTGTGCGAAGGCCGAGGATGCCCTATATCCTCCCGACAACGGGATCTCCGTTTTACTACGAGCGGCATCAAGGGCGAAGCCGTAGTCGTCTACTGCGAGCCTTTGATAACAAAGGAGATCCCCGTGAGCGGGATTTCGCTTCGCTCAAGGCGCATTCATCGGCTTTCCCCC
>PKTV01000456.1 GCA_002868985.1 Desulfobacteraceae bacterium
CTTGCATGTCTTTTGGTATTTTTGTGCCCGAGATCTGATACACCGCTGTCTGACGAAAACAGGCGGATAAAGTTTTACCTGAGGATTTGGGGATATAGGTAAATGGGAAGTATAAAGGTTTCATGGTTCCTCTGTCAGAGTTCGTTAAATTATTGATTAGTTTATTCGTTGATTAGTTTTTGGTCTTTTATCGTAATCCCCCGGGCCTTGAGCTGATCCCGGATCTTATCGGCAAGATCCCAGTTTTTTTCAAGCCTGGCCTGTTCTCTTTCTTTGATGAGACGCTGCACGTCAGGATCATCATACGCATCTTCAAAATCAAAAATTTTAAGCACAGCATCCAAATTGCGAAACGCATCTAAAATTTTCAAAGCATCGTTTGTATCCAATCTGTTTTCCAAAACCAGAATGTTCACCTTTTTGACATTTTTAAATATGGAAGCCATGGCCGCTGATATGTTCAGGTCATCATCCATGGCACTGACAAATCCCTGCTTGATGTCGTACAGCAACTGATCCAGTTCAGGGTAGGGCGATCCGCCCGGTTTCATGTGAATGAGCGAGTTGATGCAGGAATCCAGCCGTTTTAGAGAGGGTTTTACATCTTCGAGCCGCTCTTTGGAAAACGTGATCGGTTTTCGATAATGGCCGGAAATAAGCCAGTATCTGATCTCCCTTCCGGAGTAACCCATGTCCGTCAGATCAGACAAGGTTTCCCCGGCCCCCTGTTCGTCGACTATCTTTCCGTGAACAAGAACCCGGTCGCAGTGCATCCAGAACCTGGCAAGGGGTTTTCCGGTTACTGCTCCGGCAATGGCGATTTTGTTTTCATGATGGGGAAAAACCAGCTCACGGCTGGCGGTATGAATATCATAGGTTTCTCCAAGATATTTCATGGCCATGGCCGCACACTGAATATGCCAGGATGGGCGAATGTTTCCCCAGTCGGTTTTGGTGAAAATTCCCCGTTTCAGTTCTGAGAGCTTGGATCGTTTTAACAACGTAAAATCTCTGGGATTGTCCTTTTCATATTCATCCAGATCCACGGTGGCGCCCAGCTTGATTTTGTTGAGGTCAATTCCCGACAGCCGGCCGTAGTCGGAAAAGCGGGAGATATCGAAATACAAGGATCTCAACTTTTCATATGCAACCCCTTTTTTCACCAGTTTTTCAGACAGCGACACCATGTCGTGGATATGTTCGCTGGCTTTGGGGTAATTTGAGGCGGGCTTGATGTTTAGAATTTTTAGATCTTCTTTGAACGACTCGATATGTTGTGTAGTGAATTCCGTTAAATCCAAACCTGCTTTTTCAGATCCTTCGATGGTTTTGTCGTCCAGATCGGTGATGTTCATAATATGTGTGACATCATACCCCCGGAATTCAAGATAGCGGCACAAAAGATCCGAAAAAATAAAACGCCGGCATTGTCCCAGGTGCAGTCTTGCGTTCGCCGTGGGTCCGCAGGAATACATGGAGACTTTGCCCGGTAAAATCGGTTCGAACGGCTCTTTGCTCCGGCTCATGGTATTGAAAAGATTCAGAGTGACTTTTTCCTGCACCGCAAAAAGCGTGGTGCTGAGATACCGTTCTCCGCCGTCCGGAAAAATCACCACGATGGTGCCGTCGGTCATTTCTTCGGCTTTCTTTTGAGCGATCACCATGGCGGCGCCGCTGCTCATCCCCACAAAGATTCCTTCTTCTTTTGCCAGGCGCCGGGTCATTTCAAAGGCTTCTTCATCGTCGATATTCACGATTTCATCCAACAGTTTCTTTTCGAATATCTCTGGACGATAGGCCTCTTTCATATTTTTCAGACCCTGGAGTTTATGCCCCAGATACGGTTCGACACCCACGATGCGGATGTCCGGATTATATTCTTTCATCCGTCTGGTAAGACCCATGAGGGTTCCACTGGTCCCTAAAGTGGCAACCACCATGGTCACCTTTCCATCGGTCTGCTCCCAGATCTCCGGGGCGGTTCCATAATAGTGGGCCTGCCAGTTTGCGGGATTATTGAACTGATCGGCCATAAAATAGGTGTCGGGGTTTTCCCGGGCCAGTCGATAGACCTCTTCGATGGCACCGTCGGTTCCCAGATGTCCGGGGGTCAGCAAAATATCCGCTCCCCGCGCCTTTAGAATTTTCTGGCGTTCAACACTGGCTGCATTGGACATGGTCAATAAAAGTCTATACCCCTTCACAGCGCACACCAGGGCCAGTCCGATGCCGGTGTTTCCGCTGGTGGCCTCAATCACGGTTTTGTCCGGGGTCAGTTTGCCGGATTTCTCCCCGTTTTCGATCATATACACTGCAGCCCGGTCCTTGATGGAGCCGCCCGGATTCAGATATTCCAGTTTTGCCAGAATCTTTACATTCGGATTTGGGTTGAGATGCCTGATTTCAACAAGGGGCGTATTGCCGATGGCGTCAAGAATAGAAAACGTCATTATATCTATATTCCAGTTTGTTGATAGTTATATAATTTAATAATATAGTGAGTTCCACTTAATTATAATACTATTTGAGACAAGATTGACCCCAGTACGGTCTTCCGGACCTACGGGGCAGGCAGGATTAACCTGTTTTAACCGAACAAGTATAACCCTATATAAATATTTTTTCCATTTTGTTAACGATCATTTAAGGTATAATTTCTGCAGCCAATATTTTGATAATCTCCTCTCGAACCCCATGCTCATCCTTTGATGCATCGATGATGCGAAATCGTTCGGGCTCAAGGCGTGAAAGTTCAAGATATCCTGCCCGAACCCTTTTGTGAAAAGAGAGCCTTTCTTCTTCAAACCGGGTCTCCTCACTGATCCGATTCCCATTATTTATCTGTTTCCAAGCCCGTTCCAGACCGATTTCCGGCGGAAGATCCAAAAGGAGGGTGATGTCGGGTTTTAAATTTTCGAATAACAGTTTGTGCATTTTTTCGATCAAACCGATATCCAGCCCTCTTGCAAATCCCTGATAAGCCATGGTGGCGTCATAATAGCGATCACACAGGACCATCTTGCCGTCGGACAGTAACGGAAGAATATATTCTTTGATATGCTGGGCCCGATCTGCCGTATACAACAAAAGTTCCGTCAACGGATCCATGTCTTTGCTCAAGGGGTCCAGGAGAATAGCCCGTATTTTTTCTCCGATCCGTGTGCCTCCCGGTTCCCTTGTGATGACACAGTCATGGCCTTTGTCCTGAAGAAACCTCACCGTATGTTTTGCATGGGTGGTCTTGCCTGATCCTTCTATTCCTTCAAAAGAGATAAACATAACTATATAAGTGCCTATTTATCCCGTATTAAACGGGGAAGTTTAAACTTTAGATCACTTTAAGCACTCTTTTTTCCTTTATAAAAATGACGTTCCAGCAGTCGATGATAAGACGTCCAGGTTTCATCAGGGTCTTCTGAGGCAATGAAATCACGGATGGCGTTAACCTTGGAGTCGATTTCGTCAATATAATTGAGTAAAACAGCCTCGATGGTTTTGGGCGGTTCCGGGGAGCCGAACTCCCGGGTTCCGTGATGGCTGACAATCATATGCTTGAGCAAAAGCACCTGGTCTTCCGGGAAATGTTCAATTCCTGATAACTTATCATCCACCATTTTGATCCCGATAACAATATGGTTCAGCAACCGGCCTTTGTCGGAATAGTCTATCTTGAATTGATACTCAAACTCATCAATTTTTCCGATATCATGAAGAACTGCGCCGGATAGCAGAAGGTCTCGATCGATTCCGCTGTAATGCCCTGCAATTTTATCCGCCAGACTCACCATTGAAAGGGTGTGTTCCAACAGGCCGCCGATATAAGCGTGGTGCATTTTTTTCCCCGCAGGTGCGGTTTTGAATTTATTCACAAATTCCTTGTCTTTAAAGAAAGCGTCAATCAGGGCTTTAAGGTAATCGGTGGTTATGGAATCCGTGCGTTTCAAAAGCCGTTCAAACATGCCCTCGATGTCTCGGGAGGTTTGCGGCAAAAAATCGGAAGGATCGATCTTGTCAGGGGAAAAGGGTTCCATGTTTTTTATAACAACCTGCAAGGTTCCTCTGTAGTCACCGACACTGCCGTTTACATGCGCAAAATCCCCGGATGTGATGCCGGCGGTTATCTGATCCACATTATCCCACACCACTCCTTTTAATGTTCCGGTTTTATCGGAAAGGGTTACATTTAAAAAATTGTTTCCATCCCTTTTCTGGGACAAGATCTTTTCGGACAAAACAAAGATGTCATCCACCCGATCACCGGCCCTGATATCCATAATAAACTGTTTCTTCATTCAACATTACCTCGAGTCAAAAATGAGAGTTTAGTGGGTTGATTTTTTATGTTTTAAGGTTTTTTTCTCTGACCTCTGACCTCTGACCTCTGGCCAATGAACACTCGAATCCTCAAAATCATCTTTTAAATTGTGTCACAATTTCAAACGCTCAATATCCCAGCCCCTCAGCTCTTCGATCATGGCGTAATCGGTGGCATCGCATTGAATCGGAGTGATGGATATAAAATTTTCGTTAAGTGCAATGCCGTCACTTTCAGGGGTATTAAAGGATGTTTCCGCATCGGTCCCATGCCAGTAATATGTTCGATTGCGGGGATCGACCCTTTTTTCAACAAACTCGTTATAAAGAGCTGTTTCCTGACGGCTGATCCGAACTCCTTGTATCTTATTTTTTGGTATATCCGGTATGTTTACATTTAAAAACGTTCCAAAAGGGAGCCCTTTCTCATAAACATTTTCCGCCAAAGTCGCTGTAAAAAGAGCGGCATAATCATAAGCGGAAGTCCTACGTCCCTGTATGGAAACAGAAATTGCCGGCACTTTGTATAGCGTCGCTTCTTTGGCAGCAGCAACAGTTCCGGAATAATTGATGTTGACCCCGACGTTTGCACCTGGATTAATTCCCGAAATCACCATATCCGGTTTCATCTCGAGGATCTCCATGAGACCGATCTTGATACAGTCAACCGGCGTTCCGTCCACGGCATATCCCTGACATCCGTTATTGACTGTAATCTTTGTGGTTCGAAGCGGTTGATGAAGGGTGATGCCATGCCCCACGGCACTCCGTTCTCGATCAGGCGCGACGACGGTTACAACATGGCGAGAAACAAGCTTATCATACAGCGCCCAGAGTCCGTCCGCATAGATGCCATCATCATTGGTTAATAAAATATTCATCGTTAAAAAATGAGTCTGTTTTAAATGCAACTGACGTATTAATTTTGGAACTATATCTTGACTTTTTTCATTAAAATGGCATTTATACTTGATATTTCATTCTTATTCAAGATGTTATTGATATGGATCAGATACTGTAGTGAATTTTATCTGCTAAGGCGGATTCAATTGATCGGAATCAATTAATATGAGCCATATGCAAAATCTGCGACTTTTGCTGGGAAAGTGTATTGAACATTACAGCAAGATTCCCACCCGCTTTGGTTATACCGTGTTGTTTTTTGCTGCCGCCCTTTGTTCCTTAAAAAAACCTAAAGTATTGTGTTCCGCCCGAATCTGTAAAACTGTCCCCGGACTCGGTTTGGTTCTGTTTATCCTGATTCTGATTTTAGGCCCTTCTTCAGCAAAAGGTCAACCCAACATATTTCAGGACGATGCGAGCGTACCGTGGCATATCGTTGCCGATGAGATGAATTACGATGACAAGGCGAAAGTCTATATTGGTAGAGGGAACGTAAACATCACCAAAAAAGATAAAAATCTCAATGCCGATTATGTTCGTTTCAATCAGAACACCATGAAAGTTTTTGCTAGAGGCCATGTTGTTATGACCGTGGGAGAAAACATCATCACCGGCACCAGCGGCACCGCGGACATCGAAGCAAGGAACGTCCGCGGCGCCCAC
>PKTV01000221.1 GCA_002868985.1 Desulfobacteraceae bacterium
ATGTATACCTTTATCCGAAGCCTGAAGCAAATGATCTGCCGAAACAGCCCCGATTTCTGCCGCCAGTTCAGCGCCGCCAAGCCGCTCAATTTCATCTGCATGAATCTTTATGTTAAGGCCGTTTTCTTTTGCCTTTAGTAACAATCGCCTTGACTGCTCTATGGAAAATACATTCTTTTCACAAAAAACATCACAAAATTCTGCAAGATTTCCATCGATGACCACCGGCAGTATATTATCGATGATATCATCGATAAACTCATCCGATCTTTCTTTATATTCCTCCGGCAGTGCATGAGCGCCCAAAAACGTGCTGACAATATCTATCGGATGGCGTTTGTCTAATTCTTTCATGACTTCCAGCTGCTTTATTTCCGTTTCAAGGTCTAAACCATATCCGCTTTTCCCTTCAACCGTTGTCACGCCAAATGACAACATGGAATTCAGCCGCTGCATACCTGTTTTGATCAATGTTTCTTTTTTAGCCGCCCTGGTCGCTTTGACCGTGCTTAGAATCCCTCCCCCCCTTTCTAATATGTCCATATAACTGTCACCGCGAAGTCTCCATGAAAATTCTTCAGCACGATATCCGCCGAAAACAAAATGTGTATGGGAGTCAACAAACCCCGGCAAAACAGCTTTGCCGGCAGCATCGATAACGTTAAATTCACCCATTTTATTCTCTTTATCATTAAAGCCTTTCAAAATATCGTTTGTGTTTCCCACCGATCGAATCGTTCCATTTTCAATAACCAAGGCGCCGTTTTCAATGACGTGCAGGTTTGACATTTCTTTGCCCTGCTTTGCTTTAAAGCCACTGCAGGTAACCAGCTGGGCAGCGTTTTTAATGATTAGGTTTCCGCGCATAGGTTTGTCTCCAAGCATATATATATGAGCCCTCAGGGTGTTTTTCTATAGAAGTCGCTACATGGACAATCTTTTTTTAAAGCGCGTGAACTCGTTGCAAGGGCTCGTAAAGAAAGAACAGAGACCAATCTTTGAAAAATCAATAGGTTCGCTATACAATCTATCGATCCTTTTAAAGATGTGATTTCGGTATGCGCCTGTTCTTTCTTTGGTCTTCGCTTTTAGCTACGCCCCAACAAGAACGATCCCTAAGCCACTCAAACAGCACCCGCTTTAAAAAAAGATCATCCATTCCGCTAATACTCAATGATTTAGAAGAAAAACATCCCGACCCCTCATATAATAATGTATCATTCCATGATTCTGGCTTCCAACACCTGCTCCATGGAAAAATTTTCTATGCCCATGTAGTACACTGCTGTATCGATGAGTGCCGCCATGGGTAGGAGGCCGATGACCTCGCTGCCAACAACATTTACACCATATCTCCCGGCTTCCATTTTGATAAGTTCAAATGATCTGTAAAGGGCTGTTTTCGTATAATCCGTCATGTTCATGGAAACCTGAACCATGCCTCTTTCTTCTAATTTTACGCCAATACCCTTGCAATATCGCAATCCTCCGCTGATATGCCTGACCTTTTCTGCAATATCGTTTGCGATGGCAAGGTTGTCTGTATCTAAATTTACGTTAAAGGCAACCAACGGCATTCTGGCGCCAATGGCCGTTACGCCGGCAGTTGGATGAATTTTCTCCGGACCGAAATCGGGTTTCCATTCCGGTTTTTTTATTTTATTAGCCATCCCTTCAAACTGGCCTTTTCTAATGTTGGCAAGATTTCGTCTTTCGGGCCGGGTCGCCGATGCTTCATATAAAAATACAGGCAAATTAAATGTTTCAGATACGTGTTTGGCAATCTGTATGGACAGGTCCACGGCTTCTGCCATGGAGACATTTTTTATCGGGACAAATGGAACAACATCCACAGCTCCCATTCTGGGGTGTTGTCCTTTGTGACGTCTCATATCGATAACATCGAGTGCCGAACGGAACGCTTCATAAAGGGCTGTTTTCAAAGCATCCGGTTTACCCACAACCGTTACAACCAGACGGTTATGGTCTTCATCGTTTTGGTAATCCAAAAGTTTGACGCCGTCTTTTCCCTGAAAGGATTTAACGATTTTTTCTATTTTATCCAAATCCCGTCCTTCACTGAAATTGGGCACACATTCGATAATTTTCTTCATGCCTGTCATGGTTTTATCCCTCTTTCAAATGAATCAATATGAAATTGTAAATATTTGAGCTCTCGGGGTATTTTTCTCTAAAACCGCTTCATGGATAATCTTTTTTTAAAACGCGTGAACTCGTGGCAAGGGTCCGTAAAGAAAGAACAGGAATCAATCTTTGAAAAATCAATAGATTCGCTGTGTAATTTACAATTTATTTGAAGATACGATTTCGGTATGCGCCTGTTCTTTCTTTGGTCTTCGCTTTTAGCTACGCCCCAACAAGAACGATCCCTAAGCCACTCAAACAGCACCCGTTTTAAAAAAAGATCATCCATTCAGCTAATATTCAAGGATTTAGTAAAAAAACTCTCCGACCCTCAGACATTTTTCGCACAATTGTATTTTTCATTCAATTATATTATTGATAACGCAATGGATACAATAAGAAATTTTTTAGTCCTTTGAAACAAATCGATTTCATTGGTCTTCGCTTTCAGCTTCGACTCAACAAGAAAAAGCTTCAGAATAAATTTAATTATACCTGAAGCGGCAATGTTTTCAACAGCGTAAAATGTTACAAATTTTTAAAATTGAATACAATTCGTAACCTTAACAATAAGGATTGTCTATTATGAAACCCATCATGATTGGATTAGAGAAAATGACCCTTGAAAATCTGGTGAGTATTGCAAGGCATGGTGTCAAGGTTCAATTGACCAAAGCATCCGTACAACGGATAAATGAAGCCCGTCAGTTGATCGAACAGTGGGTGAAAGAAGAAAAATCCATTTATGGGATTACAACCGGTTTTGGCGCGTTGAGTGATGTTGCCATATCGAAAAAAGATACAAGGCAGCTTCAGCAGAATATTCTCATGAGCCATTCAGCAGGAACAGGCAATATGTTTGATGAAGAAACGGTTCGGGCTGTTATGGCACTTCGTATCAAAGATTTTGCCTTGGGACATTCGGGCATCCGTCTGGAAACAGTTCAACTTCTCATCACAATGCTTAACAAAGGCGTTTACCCCGTTGTCCCTGAGAAAGGTTCTGTTGGTGCAAGTGGCGACTTGATCCCCCTGGCACATCTTTCTCTGGTTATTATCGGTTTGGGAGAGGCCTATTACAAGGGACAGCGAATGTCAGGGGTGGAAGTATTAAACCATTGTGGCATAACGCCGCTCAGGCTGGAAGCGGCAGAGGGGCTTGCGCTGATAAACGGTACACAGGTCATGAGTGCCATTGGCGGGCTTGCGGTTTATGATGCCGTGAATCTTGCAAAACTAACGGATATTGCTTCATCCATGAGTCTCGAAGTCCTCATGGGCAGCCGAATGGAATTCGATCCAAGAATTCACAAGGCTAGACCCCATCCAGGACAGGCTGCGGCTGCCGATAATATGTATCGAATCACTCAAAACAGCGAAATTGTCACCTCTCACAAAGACTGCCACCGCATACAGGATGCTTATACGTTAAGGTGTTCCCCGCAGGTTCATGGCGCCAGTAAGGATGCTGTTTTATATGCTAAAAAAGTGTTGGAGACAGAGATGAACGCCTCTACGAATAATCCACTCATTTTCTCGGAATCACGAGAATTTTTGTTGGGCGGAAATTTTCATGGCCAGCCGATTGCCCTGGCAATGGATTTTCTTTGTATGGGTGTTTCGGAATTTGCGAATATTTCTGAACGTCGTATCGAACGACTGGTAAATCCCAAATTGAGCGGCCTTCCCGCATTTCTTGTCCGAGACGGTGGCCTTAATTCAGGATTTATGATTGCCCAGTATGCGGCTGCGGCCCTTGTCTCAGAGAACAAAGTTCTTTCTCATCATGCTTGTGTGGACTCTATCCCGACGTCCGCCAACAGAGAAGATCATGTGTCCATGGGAACGATTTCTGCGCGCAAGTGCAGAGAAATCGTAAAAAATGCGGAGCAAGTCATTGCCATTGAGCTTCTGTGTGGTGCTCAGGCACTGGATCTTTTCACCAACATGAAGCCTGGTGAAGGAACGCTTGCTGCTTATACCGTCATCAGGAATGCCGTATCCCATCTGGATGACGACCGTGTCTTGCATAAAGATATTGATGCGGTTAAACAGTTGATGCGAAACAATAAGATTTTGGATGCGGTGGAAAAAAAGGTGGGAAAGCTAAAGTAACTCAAAAAGAATTCCGCTTTTCTATATATTCGTAGAGCAGCGGGTGGGTACAGACTTCATAGTATTTTTTATCTGTCTGTCGAATGATGCTAAAATCGTGAGGGGAAATAACAGGTATTCGGTCTTCTCGTATAATTAATCTGTGATACTTGCCGGTTGTCGTTGGAAATTTTCCTGTGTGAACTCTAATCTTCTCCGCTTGTAACTCCGGGATGTGACACTCTAAAGGTTTTAGGTCGATTTCTCGTGATAGTTTTTCAAAACCTTCGGCATTCAATTCAATACCGTTTACATTATGGCGCAACAACATATCACCTGTCGGTGTGGCGGCGCTATTTTCTGATGCTTTTTGAAATACATAAAGATTAAACGGTTTTTTTAGGTTTGAGATTTCTTGAGATAATGATTTCGCACATCTGGACATTCGATCCGCCGCATTAATAGCAGGTGAGATCATGATGCGGTTACTTTCATCAAAGAGAAATGTCGGAGAGCTGTTATTATAACTTATTCCGATGCCCAGTTCGAGAACCGGAAGTTTATGTTTTTCGCTTTGTGAGTTGTATTTCTGTACAATCTGAAGTATTTTCCTTGCTATGCCACAGGCCCGTGAGACACAATACCACTCTTCAGGTGTATCTTCATGTTCAGATATTGCCAGGATAATTGCATCACCTTCGAGGAATACCTTTTCGGCCGAATAATCAAACAAAATACTGGTAATGGGAACAAAAAAATTAAGATTAAAAAAAGATGCCGGGTTTAATCCTTTCTCTTTCATCTTAATGGTAATATTTGTCGAATCACGGAGGTCCGCCTTGATGACCACATGATGGATGATCGGTTTTTCCTTCGGTGGATGTTCGTCGGGCAGTAAAAATTCATAAAGAATATTATTTTCACGTGAAAGGTCGATGATCTTTTGTTCCGATACCAGATTAATGCTTTCCATGGCGTCTTTAAGCATCAGAAAATTTAGAAAATCTCTGTGATAACGGGCAAAGTCATTTAAATAGTTAATTAGACACTTTTTTTTTTCTCGAACGGTAATTTTTCTCAGATCTGCAATCTTTTTTTTCAAAGGTACAAGGGAAAAAGATTTACCATAAAATCCTTTTACACGAGAAAGCTGACTTGCGATATTCTTCCTTTGTTTGGGTTGAATCAGGAACTGTAAAACCTGATGAGGTACCAAGGGCGGACAATACTCAAGATAGACAGATTTCATTTCATAAAAAGCGGTAATCCTTTTCATAAGGCCTGTTTTGTTAAATTTGTTGTAGAAAAAATTTAACAGTTTTTCTTGGTTTTTAGCCAATTTCTTGAAATTTTCAACGTCCTTTTTAGCCTTTTTTTGTTTTTTTAGTGATTGATAACGCTCCCTGGATTTAAAGCTGTTAAACAACAAATCGATATTCTCAACATGGTTTAACCATATATCTATTTCATCATAGCGGTTATCCTGATAATAATTTCCAGATTTACCAGACACCTTTTGGGTAATTTTTGCTTGATTTATAGAGCCGCCCGCAAAAGACGAGTCCGTTAAAAAAATTTTTAAAAGAATTTTTCTTAATAGACTTCTGATTAAAGACAACAAATTCTCATAACTATCCGG
>PKTV01000212.1 GCA_002868985.1 Desulfobacteraceae bacterium
GGGCAAAAAGGGGTGCTTTCCAAAGGTCTCTCATCGGTAATATTTTAGTCCTTTGAAACAACTCGATTTCAAAGGAGCTTCAGGTGTGATTAAATTTTTGGCTGGAAGCTGTCTGAGTGAATTAGGGATCGTTTTGAAAGAACCATCGGCGATTTAACTTTATGGATGGAACCCCCTGTTAAAACAGAGACCGTTATTAATAGCCCGGGCAGGTTCTTTCATTACGAGCCCTTATGCACGAGTTCTTGCAGCAAAAATTTAATTATACCTGAAGCGGTAATGTTTTCAAAAGGCTAAAATGATACTCTCATTCTTATTTTTGAGTTTTCGTATATCATGAATCTATCTTTAAAAAAAGTGAGTGCTTTAGGGCTTTGTTCCGGCGGATTGGACAGCATGCTGTCAGGCATGCTGCTGCGAAAACAGGGAATAGAGGTTCAGTGGATAACCTTTGAAACGCCGTTTTTTTCATCTGAAAAGGCCAAAGAGGCGTCCAAAACTACCGGAATACCGCTCATCGTTGAAAATATAACACCGATCTACCTGAAGATGCTGACAAATCCTCGTTGTGGCTATGGAAAGCATATGAATCCGTGTATGGACTGTCACGCGTTGATGTTCAATCTGGCGGGAAAGATAATGAAAGAAAAAGGGTTTGATTTTCTTTTTAGCGGCGAAGTGTTGGGTCAGCGTCCCATGTCTCAAACCATGAATTCTCTCCGCTATGTAGAAAAACAATCCGGCTTTGAAGGGTATATTTTGCGCCCTTTAAGCGCTAAAAGGCTTCCTGAAACCATCCCTGAACAACAGGGGATGGTAAACAGGGATCTACTGCTGGACATATCGGGCAGATCCCGAAAGCCTCAGATAAAACTTGCCAAAGAATTTGGAATTAAAAACTATCCGTCCCCTGCCGGAGGCTGTCTTCTAACAGATAAAGGTTATGCATCACGTCTCAAGGACCTTTTTGATCACCAGGACACCTATGCCGAAAGGGAGCTTCATCTTTTAAAATATGGACGACACTTACGGTTGAACAACACCACAAAAGTTGTCGTGGGACGAACCCAGAAAGATAATGAAAACATAAAAAATTATTATGATCCGAATTTGGACACCATTATCAAAGTAAACAAAATTCCAGGCCCCATCGTTTTAATGCCCGGCGATGGCAGTAAGGACGTCAGGATACTGGCAGCTTCCATATGCGTGGGCTACAGTAAGGCCCCTGAAAACACCCCGGTTGAAGTTTCGGTGACCGCTCCCCGAGAACATGAGATCGTTCGCGTCATCGGTGTCCCGCCGAAAGAAATCAAGCACTTTCTGATACAGTAACTGAACGACAATTTGTCAACCATTATAATAGCATATTCGCTCTAAGCTGACCGCAGGCCGCGGAAATGTCTTGTCCCTTGCTGTGACGAATAACGGCCGTATAATTATTTTTGTTCAAAATGTCCTTAAAATGAAGGATCACAGATTCTTCAGGACACTCAAATTTACTATCTTGGTAGGTATTAAAGGGAATCAGATTAATTTTGGCCCGTATCGGTTTCAGCAACTTGACCAGACGTTTTGCGTCTTCTTCAGAATCGTTGATCCCTTTTAACAGAATATATTCAAACGTGATTTTTCTGCGGGGCATCAGAGGATAGTTTGCACAGGCATCAAGAAGGTTTTCGATAGGGTACTTTCGATTGATGGGCATCAGCATATCGCGGGTTTTGTTCTCTGTGGCGTTTAATGATATTGCCAGATTAACCTTTGTTTCACGCCCCAAATCGGAAAGCTTTGGAACAAGGCCTGATGTTGAAACTGTCATCCTTCGATTTGAAATTCCGAGTCCGATGTCACTGTCGGTGATGATATTAATTGCACCGACCACATTGGAAAAATTGGCCAGAGGCTCCCCCATTCCCATCATTACAATATTGGTGAGACGTTTTGACCCGCCGATATCGTATGCAACATCGCGAACTTGAGAAATGATTTCGCCTTTTGTGAGATTTCTTAAAAACCCTCCTTTTGCAGTAAGACAAAATAGACAGCCTTGCGCACAGCCGACCTGACTTGATATGCAGAGCGTATAATAATCCTTTTCCGGAATGAGCACACTTTCAATATATTTGCCATCTCTGAGTTTAAAAAGATACTTCTTCGAACCATCCTGTGATGTTTCGATACGTGCCTTTTCAAACCGATGGATATAAAAATGTTGCGAAAGTCGCTCTCTGATCTCCTTTTTAATGTCGGTCATTACATCAAATGAATCTGCCTGCCGAAGATAGATCCATTTTAGGATCTGATTGGCACGATAAGACTTGATATCCCTTGATTTAAGCCATAAAATAAGCTCATCTCTTGTGAGTTCTTTGATGTCTGTTTTTGATGAAATAGTGTTCATGGGTTGAGTTGTATAAATATAATGTAGTAAAATCGTACGATGATTTTATTAAATCTTGACATAACATTATTTTACGATTACATTCAAGGTTTTTAAAATTTAGATTTTATTGGTACTTTTATGTTTGATAATTTAAGCGACAAGCTGAATGCCGTATTTAAAAAGCTCAAAGGGCACGGCAAATTAACGGAAAAAAATATCGAAGAAGGACTTCGGGAAGTCAGGATGGCGCTTCTTGAGGCCGATGTTCACTTTAAGGTCGTAAAAAGTTTTATCAGCGGTATTAAAGAGCGCTCGCTCGGTCAGGAGGTCATGTCAAGTCTGACTCCCGGTCAGCAGGTCATAAAAATAGTCAATGATGAGCTGACAAAGCTCATGGGAGGCGTGCTCGAAGACTTGAACCTCTCCGGTTCCGTGCCTGTATCGATAATGCTGGTCGGGCTACAGGGATCCGGTAAAACAACGACAGCGGGTAAGCTCGCCGTTTTTTTGCGAAAAAAGGGGAGAAAGCCTTATCTGGTTCCGGCAGATATTTACCGTCCTGCCGCCATTGATCAGTTAACTAAACTGGGTGAGCAATTGTCTGTTCCGGTATTTCCTTCCAGCACGGACATGGATCCGGTGCAAATTTGCCAGGAAGCCAGAACAACGGCACACCGGACAGGATGCGATACCCTATTAATTGATACTGCCGGTCGTTTACATATCGACGAAACGTTGATGGACGAGCTTTGCCGCATCAAAGATACGGTAAAACCTACCGATATCCTTCTTGTGGCCGACGCCATGACAGGTCAGGATGCTGTAAATATTGCCAAGTCATTCAACAATACCCTTGATATTGGTGGTGTTGTCCTCACAAAGATGGATGGTGATGCACGTGGCGGAGCAGCCCTGTCCATCAAATCCATAACGAACAAACCCATAAAATTTGTCGGTGTCGGTGAAAAACTGAGTGATCTGGAGCCGTTTCACCCTGACAGGATGTCTTCAAGGATTCTTGGGATGGGTGACGTTCTTACCATAATAGAAAAAGCTCAGTCTGTCGTTGACGAAAAGAAAGCAGCCGAACTCGAAAAAAAATTAAGAAAAAATGCGTTTACACTGGAAGATTTTCGTGATCAAATGGTTCAGGTTAGGAAAATGGGTTCTATGTCGGAAATAATTAAAATGATTCCCGGCATGAACAAGGTGAAGCAACTCAAAAACTTAGAAGTTGACGATAAAGAACTTATTAAGATCGAAGCGATCATAAATTCCATGACACCACAGGAACGGCGTCAGCATACGTTAATCAAGGGAAGCCGCCGTAAAAGAATTGCCAAAGGAAGCGGAACTAGTGTACAGGATATAAATAAATTGCTTAAGAATTATAATCAGGTTATGAAAATGATTAAAAATATAAACAAAGGTGGCATGCGTGGATTTGGCGCGGGTATGCCGTCGTTTTGAAGGAGAAATTTATATGTCAGTTAAGATCAGGTTGGCTCGGCACGGCTTAAAAAAAAGACCCTTTTATCGAATTGTTGTGGCTGATAGTAAAAGCCCTCGTGATGGTAGATTCTTGGAAAATGTCGGTACATACAATCCGGTGTTAGACCCGGCTAAGGTCGTTCTAAAACAAGAGAGAATTAAATACTGGATTGATCAAGGCGCAATTCTTACAGACACTGTAAAAAACCTTTTGAAAAAAGAGGGTTTTTTTACTGAACTTGCATAGTATCTTTACCTCTAACGCTCATAAGCCAACAAAGGAGATGGAGTTATGAAAGAGCTGATAAAATATATTGCTCAGGCGTTGGTGGACAATCCAGAACTGGTTGAAGTTTCAGAGGTAGAAGGTAACCAGACCTCGGTGTTAGAACTCAAAGTAGCCAAAGAGGACTTGGGAAAGGTGATTGGGAAACAGGGTCGAACGGCACGGGCCATGCGGACCATATTAAGCGCTGCTTCTGCCAAATTAAAAAAACGATCGGTTCTTGAAATTCTCGAATAGTACTGTGGGAAAAGATGGGTTTCTTCCTGTTGGCAAAATCGTTGGCGCTCACGGCGTAAAAGGGAACCTTAAGGTTTATTCTTACGCTGAATCCGTGTCCGTTTTCGAGCCAGGTCGCTTGCTCCTTGTCATCCATGCCGGTAAAATAGAAAAACATTTTGCTATAAAATGGGCCAAACCTCACGGCAAATCCATCCTTCTATCATTTAAAGGTATTGAGGACCGTAACACGGCCAAAACCCTGGTCGGGGCGGAACTTTTCATCGAACGGATCGCTCTACCTGAACTCGAAGAAGGCGTCTATTACTGGGTCGACATTATCGGGCTGTCGGTTTTTACAACCGATGATCAATACATCGGCCATGTTGAATCGATAATGCCCACGGGCAGCAACGATGTATATATCGTCAAAAATCGAACTAAAGATGATAGCACTGAAATACTGATTCCGGCCATTGAATCGGTGGTGTTAGAAATAGATTTCGAGAACAAACTGATACGTGTGGAGTTGCCCGAAGGATTGTGACCTCAGTGGATAACAGGCAAGAGAAAGGGATGAAGTTCATAGCCCTTACGATTTTCCCGGAAATGTTTAATCCTTTTTGGGAACACGGAATTATCAGAAGAGCAATAGACCGAAATAAAATTCGGGTATCCGCCATAGATATTAGAAATTTTGCAGAAGGAAAGCACCGTGTGACGGATGACAGGCCATATGGCGGGGGATGTGGAATGGTCATGAAGCCCGAGCCTCTGGCCGCTGCTATCCGGGCTGCAACCCAAAAAGCGCCTTTATCAAAGAAGATTTTGCTAACACCCCAGGGAAGACGATTTGATTCGGGTGTTGCTCATGAATTGTCGTCATCCGATGGACTTATTCTCATCTGCGGTCGTTACGAGGGTGTAGATGAACGGATTTGTCACGATTTCATCGATGATGAAATTTCCATCGGTGATTATGTTCTTACCGGAGGCGAGTTGGCTGCCATGGTAATTATCGATGCGGTAACCCGACTGATTCCCGGCATACTTGGTGGTAAAGAATCTGCTGAAAAGGATTCATTTTCAGGTAGCGTTTTAGAATACGCACAGTATACTCGACCCAGAAGCTTTGAGGGACATAATGTTCCCGAAATTCTGTTGTCGGGAGACCACCAAAAAATTGAGAACTGGAGGCTTGAAACATCGCTGATCCGGACGTTTCTGAAAAGACCGGATTTGTTGGAGAACAAGGCCTTGAGCAAACAGGAGATTGAAATTCTTAAAAAGTGGTGTGTTGATATTGAAAAAATCATACACAACCAATCTTTATCTGGCCCTGGTGCACTATCCGGTGGTCAATAAGCATGGCGAAATTATCGCTTCTGCGGTAACGAACCTTGATTTGCATGATATTTCCAGATCGGCAAAAACATATGGCGTAC
>PKTV01000035.1 GCA_002868985.1 Desulfobacteraceae bacterium
CGCGTTCTGTTAAAACCTGCTTCCAAAGGTACTGGTCTTATCGCAGGCGGAGCTGTTCGAGCTGTGCTGGAAGCCGCAGGTATCCAGAATATTCTGACAAAGTGTATGGGATCGCATAATCCTCACAATGTCGTTAAGGCCACCATTGAAGGTCTTTCTCGATTGCAGAGTCGCGAACAGGTTGCTGCCAGGCGAAATATTGAAGTAGAAGCCCTTTAGGATTGAAGATTTAAGAATGATAATTGTTGACTATAAGCTGTAGATTTAAAGATCCAGGGCAATCGAATTGGCCATCGGCAATGGTTAATGGTGAGGAATAATAAATGAGTGGAATGTTAAAAATAACTCTTGTAAAAAGCATGATTGGAAGGCCCGAAAAACACCGGAAAGTATTGCGAGGCATGGGACTGACAAAGATTGATAGGACGGTCGAACTTAAAGATACGCCTTCTATTCGAGGGATGGTCCACGCGGTTTCCCATCTGGTGAAAGTCGAGGAAAAAATAGATGAAACTGAATGAATTGTCACCACCAGTCGGATCGCGCGGAACCCGAAAACGTGTAGGACGTGGTGTGGGATCCGGTCAAGGGAAAACAGCCGGAAGAGGTACAAAAGGTCATAATAGCCGTAGTGGAGGAGGAGTAAGGCCGGGTTTTGAAGGCGGTCAAATGCCGCTTCATCGCCGTTTACCCAAACGCGGCTTTACCAACATATTTAGAAAGAAAATAGCCGTAATTAATATTCGTGACCTGGCAAGGTTTGAGAGCGGAAGTATTGTGGACGAGGCTTCCCTTATTCGAGTCGGTCTTGTTAAAGGCCGAAGAGACGGTATTAAACTGCTCGGACAAGGAGAGATTAAAATTCCGCTTACTATCAAGGTGAATGGGGTCAGTAAAAACGCCAGAGAAAAAATCATTGCTGCTGGCGGGAATATAGAGGTTGGTTAATATGCTTGGTGGCGGGTTCGGAAATATATTCAAAATACCGGAGCTGAAAAAAAGGATTTTATATACATTAGGACTGCTTATTGTCTATCGTATTGGTGTTCATGTTCCGACTCCGGGCATAGACGCTGTGGCCCTGGCTTCTTTTTTTGCACAAGCAAAGGGGACGTTGCTTGGTCTTTTTGATATGTTTTCGGGCGGTGCTTTAGAGCGACTTTCTGTTTTTGCATTAGGGATAATGCCCTATATCAGTGCATCGATTATACTTCAGCTTTTAACGGTGACAATTCCGCATCTAGAACGCCTGTCTAAAGAGGGTGAACAGGGAAGAAAAAAGATAACACAGTACACCCGTTACGGTACGATACTGCTCAGCGTAATTCAGGGATTCGGTATTAGTATCGGCCTTGAACAAATGACTTCTCCCGGTGGAGCCCCGGTGGTTATTTTTCCCGGATGGGCATTCAGAATTATGACGGTAATGACCCTAACGGCGGGGACGGCCTTTATTATGTGGCTGGGTGAACAGATTACTGAACGGGGTATCGGCAACGGTATTTCTCTTATCATATTCGCCGGCATTGTCGCACGAATGCCAACTGCAACTGGAAATACATTCCGCCTCCTTTCAACAGGTGAAATGGGGTTGTTTGTCGTTCTCATTTTGGTTGTTTTAATGGTGGCTGTTATCGCTTTTATCATCTATATGGAGCAGGGCCAACGGCGGATATCGGTTCAGTATGCCAAAAGAGTCGTCGGTCGAAAAATGTATGGTGGTCAAAGCACTCATCTGCCGCTAAAGGTTAATACATCAGGTGTAATACCGCCGATTTTTGCTTCATCAATTATAATGTTTCCGGCAACATTGGCCAGCTTTTTTACAGTTCCATGGATGCAGAGTGTGGCTTCAGCCATGAGGCCGGGAAACCTTGCGTATGAAACTTTATATGTCGGGTTTATATTCTTTTTCTGCTACTTTTATACTGCCATTACTTTTAATCCGGCCGATGTTGCAGATAATATGAAAAAACAGGGTGGATATATTCCAGGTATCCGACCGGGTAAACGTACAGCAGATTATATCGATAGGGTTTTGACTCGGATTACTTTAGGTGGAGCTATATATGTTTCTGCAGTGTGCGTATTACCATCTATTTTGATGACAAAGTTTAATGTTCCTTTTTATTTTGGTGGTACTGCTCTTTTAATTGTTGTTGGGGTTGCCATCGATACCATACAGCAAATAGAATCTCATATGCTGACCCGACATTACGAAGGATTTTTAAAAAAGGGCGGGGCCAGAATGAAAGGAAGATTCTAGCACTTTTTAGCGAACAAGTAGGGGGCAAATATGCCGAAAGAAGAGGCAATTAAAGTTGAAGGTGTAGTACTCGAGACATTGCCCAATGCAATGTTCAAGGTGGAACTAGAAAATAAACACCAAGTACTCGCGCACATTTCCGGTAAAATGCGCATGCATTTTATTAAAATATTGCCTGGAGATAAAGTCACGGTTGAACTTTCTCCATATGATTTATCTCGTGGAAGAATAACATACAGGTCAAAATAAAGAAAAGATCGGTTATGGGTAATGGGAAATAGGTGATTGATGAATCTATTTGCCTATCCATCATATAATCCGGTTCCTTTCTGAAGGAGTATTTTGAATGAAAGTAAGATCATCGGTTAAGAAAATATGCGCCAAGTGTAAGATCGTTCGCAGAAAAAGAGTTGTGAGGGTTATCTGCGAGAATAAACGGCACAAACAAAGGCAAGGATAAAAAAGGAGGATTAGCTTTGGCAAGAATTTCAGGCGTAGATTTGCCGAGACGCAAACGAATTGAGGTGGGACTTACATATATTTATGGTATCGGTCCAAGTATTTCAAAGCGCATACTCCAACAGCTTAATATTAAAGCTGATACAATGACAGATGATTTGTCAGAATCTGAGATAAACAGTATCCGCAAGTTAATTGATAAAGATTATAAAGTTGAAGGAGAACTTCGCACCGAAGTTTCAATGAATATTAAAAGATTGATGGATCTCGGAGCATACCGAGGTCTTCGCCATCGAAAGTCACTGCCGGTGCGTGGACAGCGGACAAGTACAAACGCACGAACTCGAAAAGGACCCAGAAGGTCAGCTGTCAAAAAGAAGGGTGGCATTAGAAAAAAATAAAAAGTTATTCGTTATTAGAACTGATGATGATCAATGATGGATAACGAATCGGTTGTCAGGAGCATAAACCATGGCAAAAAAAGTTCGAACCAAACGAAAAGAAAAGAAAAATATACCCAGTGGTATCGTTCATATTCAGTCGACGTTTAACAATACGATCGTTACAATTACAGACCCAGCGGGTAATGTCGTTGCCTGGTCGAGTTCTGGGGTCCAGGGTTTTAAGGGATCACGAAAGAGCACACCCTTTGCTGCTCAGATCGCAGCAGAAGATGCTGCTAAAAAGGCAATGGAACATGGGATGAAAAATGTAGAGGTGTATGTTAAAGGTCCGGGTTCCGGACGGGAATCCGCTCTTCGATCACTTCAGGCTGCAGGATTTAACGTTGTTATGATTAAGGATGTAACGCCCATACCGCATAATGGTTGTCGACCACCCAAGCGAAGAAGGGTTTAATTAATAGAATATTTTATGGTCGAAAATGTTCAATTGTTTGTGATATTGGAATAACAATTTCTTGAACTTTTTGGCATTAAGATAATCAAATTCACAAATAAAAGACTAAGGAGGAATACTTGGCTCGATATACAGGTTCAGTATGCCGGATATGCCGGCGCGAAAACTTAAAATTGTTTCTTAAGGGAGACCGCTGTTATTCGGATAAATGTGCTTTCGATCGACGCGGTTATCCCCCAGGTCAGCATGGGCAGCGTCGCGGCAGAAAAATATCAGATTACGGGATTCAGCTTAG
This sequence comes from Desulfobacteraceae bacterium, assembly GCA_002868985.1. Lineage (GTDB taxonomy): Bacteria > Desulfobacterota > Desulfobacteria > Desulfobacterales > UBA11574 > UBA11574. Next base: position 3,879 of record PKTV01000035.1, read on the forward strand.
AGAAAAACAGAAAGTAAAACGGATGTACGGTCTTTCAGAAAAACAGTTCCACCTATTTTTTGAAAGAGCAGACAATCAGAAAGGCATTACCGGTACAAATCTTTTGGTATTTTTGGAACGCAGACTTGACAATGTTGTTTATCGACTGGGCTTTGTTAATTCTCGAGCTCAAGGTCGCCACTTTGTAAGGCACAATCACTTTCTGATTAATGGCAAAAAAGTTAATATCCCGTCATATCTTATTAAAACCGGGGATGTTGTTGAAATTCGAGAAAAGAGCCGTAAGATCCAAGCCCTAGAAGGTGCACTTGATGCTGTGGTACGAAGAGGTATTCCGCAGTGGCTTGACTTAGAAAAAGAGAACATGAAAGGAATGGTAAAAGAGTTTCCTTCTCGTGAAGATATAACAACACCTATTCAGGAACAACTTATAGTAGAGCTTTATTCTAAGTAGTTGAAGATAGAGGATGTAATATATGGACTTCGGAACAGTCGTAATTTCATATATCATTCGTATATCCTGCCGATAGTCCTCTTAAAAAAATTGGAGAATTTATAATGACATCAAATGAACTTATGTACATGAACTGGCGAGAAATGATAAGGCCAAAAAAGGTTCAGGTAACTAGCAAACCCAGCTATGGAAAGTTTGTTTGTGAACCTCTTGAAAGGGGATTTGGTATAACCATCGGAAATTCATTAAGAAGGATAATTCTTTCCTCTCTATACGGTGCTGCTATAACATCCGTAAAGTTTGAAGGTGTTATGCACGAATTCAGCGTTATATCAGGCATATATGAAGATGTGTCCGAGATTATCCTAAATTTAAAAGAGATTCGTTTCAAACTTGCTGATGCTGAACCGAAAACAGTTCGAATTGATCTGGAGGGAAAGAGGGAGGTTGTTGCAGGCGATATCATCAGCGATGATGGAAGATGTGAAGTGTTGAACCCCGAACAACATATTGCAACACTTACAGATAAAGCAAAATTAATGATGAGTATGACTGTAAATACAGGTAGAGGCTATTCCTTGTCAGAAGCAAACAAAGATGAAGACGCACTTGTGGGAACCATACCGGTTGATGCTGTCTTTTCACCGATTAAACGTGTAACATACGTAGTGGATAATGCTCGTGTCGGTCAGAGAACGGATTATGACAAACTAACCCTTGAGGTTTGGACGGACGGAAGTATTCTGCCTGAAGATGCAGTGGCCTATGCTGCTAAAATATTGAAGGAACAGATGACGATTTTTATTAATTTTGATGAACAGCTTGAGCCGGAGCCTGTCAGAAAGACTGAGGAAAAAGAAAAACCTAAATTTAATGAGAATCTTTATAGAAGCGTTGAAGAACTTGAGCTTTCTGTTCGCAGTGCCAACTGCCTTAAAAACGCGAACATTGTAAAAATTTATCAGTTGGTAAGTAAAACAGAGGCAGAGATGCTTAAAACCAAAAACTTTGGAAGAAAATCTTTAAATGAGATTAAAGAAGTACTCAGCGAAATGGGCCTTTCTCTTGGAATGAAGCTGGAAGGATTTGAGCCGTTCGAGGAAGATACAGAGGAAGGAGAGTAATTAGTCTAATGAGACATCGAAAAGCAGGTTTAAAGTTAAATAGAACGAGCAGTCACCGTGACGCCATGTTCAGAAATATGGTGACCTCACTTTTCAAACATCAACGTATTCGTACAACAGACGTCAAAGCAAAAGAATTAAGACGGTGGGCCGATAATTTAATTACTCTGGCAAAAAGGGGTGATCTTCATGCCAGGCGACAGGCGCTTTCCATTGTCAGGGAAAAAGAAGTTGTTCATAAACTCTTTGCTGAAGCCGCCGAACAGTATGGAGATAGATCAGGAGGGTACACCAGAATTACTAAGCTTGGAAGGCGACCGGGTGATGCCGCCCCCATTTCATTGATTGAGCTGGTGTTATC
>PKTV01000352.1 GCA_002868985.1 Desulfobacteraceae bacterium
GCGGTTTGTTGCCGTCACAGATCCCGGCCAAATCGAACCGGCAGCCGATGACCTGGGGTTTCCTTTGGCAGCCAAGGTCGTTTCGACCCGTATTGTCCACAAGTCGGATGTCGGTGGTGTGTGCACAGGCATCGGGAGCACCCGGGAACTGACAGCCGTATTTGAAACCTTCAGTCGCATGGACGGATTCGAGGCCATGCTGATCGAAGAAATGGTTTCCGGCCTGGAATTGATCATTGGCGCTAAAATCGACGATCAATTCGGACCTGTGATCCTGTTGGGCGTGGGCGGCACCGGTGTGGAAATTTACCAGGACGTCAGTTTGCGCATGGCACCGCTGGGACCCGAGGATGTTGACGCCATGATCAAGGGGCTTAAGGCCGCCCGACTGCTTTCCGGGTACCGGGGCCGCCAGGCTGTCAATCGCGACGAGCTGATCCGGACCTTGGTCTGTTTTTCAAAATTCGTCATGGCCGCCGCCGACATGATCGAATCAATCGATCTCAACCCGGTCATGTGCTCTGCGAAAAAATGCGTTGTGGCCGACGCCCGTATTATGCTGCCGCCGGCCGACGTAGAGATTGGTGGACGTACATAAGTTCATATGTTGATTGTGAGGGGATATCGAGACGTCCCATCCGTTCATATTTCACATATCTCCAATGTATCTTGCATCACACTGATCGTGTTATAATTGCTATAAATATTGCGGTCATAATTCCTTTATGTTACCTAAATGCTAAATGCAGTGCTCTCTCAAATCAATTTAAAATATAGCCAAAAACAGAAAAACCCTATAGGGTGTCCAATTTAAAAAGGTTCATTAAGGAGATAGTATCGTTTTAAGATGAATAAGGTGTTTTATGATCTGTGTTGTTGGTGAAATTTTATTCGATGTGTTTCCGTCCTACAAACGCTTGGGGGGCGCTCCCTTTAATTTTGCTTTTCACCTGAAAAATCTCGGCTTTCCCGTTCGATTTATCTCGAGAATCGGAAATGATCCCGACGGCAAGAAAATCCTGAGTCTGTTGGAGAGGTATCGATTCGACCTGAATGATATTCAGTTGGATGATATTCACCCCACCGGAACGGTAAAGGTAAAACTTGACGAGTATGGTGTGCCACAATTCCGGATTACTTCCGATGTGGCTTACGATTATATCGAGTTTATACCGGAGAGTCACCGGGAATTAATCCGTCAAGCCGAGCTGGTTTATTTCGGTTCTTTGGTGCAGAGATCTCAACACGGTTTTGAGAATGTACAAAAAATCATTGCCGGTAAAGCGTCATCGGCGGTTGGTTTTTATGACATTAACCTGCGGCCGGATTGTTATAATGATCGATTGATTTTCGAATCGCTTTTACGGGCAAATGCAATAAAGTTAAACCAGGAGGAGTTTGAGGAACTGAAACGGCTCATGATGTTTGAAAAAAACAGCCGCAGTTTTGTTCAACATCTGCTGGATGCGTATGGACTGAACATCATATCATTGACCAAAGGTCATGAAGGAAGCGATCTATATACCAGAAACGGTAATTTCAGCATTGACGCGGCAAAACCGGAAGTGGTTGCCGATTCTGTTGGTGCCGGTGATGCATATTCAGCAATGCTTGCCGCAGGTCTTATTAAAAATATGCCGCCGGAGATCATAATACAAAATGCCTCTGCCTTTGCATCATCGATCTGTGAGATAAAAGGGGCAATTCCCGGGACAGAAGCTTTTTACGAGCCATTTCAACCGATGTTCGCTGAAGGAGAGTAAAGTGACGACTCAAAGCCTATATGTTCAATTGTTCAGCATTCACGGTCTGCTGAGGTCCGAAAGTTTGGAGCTTGGCCGTGATGCTGACACCGGTGGACAGATAAACTATGTCATTGAACTCGGCCGCCACTTAAGCCGGGCCAAAGCGGTTAAAAGGGTCGATCTTTTCACTCGGCTGATTGTGGACAAAAAGGTTTCTGAAGACTACGCTCGACCCATTGAAAAAGTAAACAAGAAATTCCGGATCGTTCGAATTCAGTGCGGCGGCCGCAAGTACTTCCGCAAGGAGCTTTTATGGCCTCACCTGGACGAATATATCGACAAGACCATTAAATTCATCAAACGTGAAAATGCCATTCCGGATATTGTACACGGTCATTATTCGGATGCCGGGTATGTGGCCATGCAGATGTCACGCATTTTCGGAATACCTTTTGTGTTTACCGGTCATTCCCTGGGCAGGGCCAAAAAACAAAAGCTCCTGAACGATGGTGCGAAGGAAACGGAGATCAACAAAAAATACAAGATTGACCACCGAATTGCCATTGAAGAAGAACTGCTGAAAAATGCGGACCTGATTGTCGCAAGCACGACTCAGGAAGTTAATGACCAGTATGGCATGTATCAACACGGTGATCTGCCTGATTTTCAGGTTATACCGCCGGGGCTTAATCTCGACAAATTTTACCCCTATTATCACGACATTCTACCTGAAAGTGAAAAGTCCGAAGCGGAGATGTATGCTCAGGCCTCTATTTTACAGGAGTTGAACCGTTTTTTTATCCAACCCGACAAACCGCTGATCCTGGCTTTATCTCGACCGGACGAACGTAAAAACATTTCCGGGCTTGTTAAAGCTTACGGCGAAGACCGAGAACTTCAATCCATAGCCAATCTGGCAGTTTTTGCGGGGCTTCGCAAAGATATAGAGACAATGGAAGAAAACGAGAGAGATGTGCTGACCCGTATGCTGCTGCTCATGGACAAATATGATCTATACGGTAAGATGGCGATTCCCAAAAAACACGACTTCGAATATGAAGTTCCGGAACTGTATCGTGTGGCCGCAAGTAAGAGGGGTGTGTTTGTCAATCCGGCATGGACGGAGCCTTTTGGCCTGACCCTGTTGGAGGCATCCGCCACGGGTCTTCCTGTCGTTAGCACACAGGACGGCGGACCCCAGGACATTATTGCCAACTGCCAAAACGGCATCCTGGTAGATCCGAGCGATACACGAAAAATTGCTGCCAGTATCAGACAAATTCTTACCGATGACGAAAAGTGGGATCGATATTCGAAAAACGGTATCATGAAGGTTCGAGATTACTACACTTGGGAACGACATGCTCAAAGATATATCGAAGAAGTAAAACAGCTCGCAGCGGCACAAAAAACCTCGGACATGCAGGCCACCGTTCCCTCGGATTCGATCGGAAAACGATTGGTCAAGCTCAACTATTTTTTAATTACCGACATTGATTTCACGTTAATCGGCGGAAACAATGACCATCTTCAAAATCTGATCGAATTGCTCAAAGAACATCGAATGTCTATCGGCTTCGGCGTTGCCACCGGCCGCGATGTAACATCCGCCGTTAAATTTTTGAATGAACACGGCGTGCATCATCCCGACGTGATCATTTCATCGGTGGGTACGGAGATCTATTATGGCAAGACATTGCAGTATGGGCAGGGATGGGAGACTCACATATCGAACCAATGGGACCGGGAAAAGATCGTCACGCTTCTCGAACCTTTCGGTTTTTTGAGATACCAGGAGGAATCGAACCAGAGTCGATTCAAAATAAGCTATTATATGGCCCCCGGTAAAGATCGGATGGCCAAAATCCACGATCTGTTGTCCAAAAACAAATGCCGTTACTGCCTCATCTATTCCGGCCAGAAGTATCTGGATATCCTTCCATTCCGGGCTTCCAAAGGGAAGGCTATCCGGTATTTGAGTTACAAGTGGGAAATCCCGCTGAAAAACTTACTGGTTTGCGGGGATTCCGGCAACGATGAAGAAATGCTTCGTGGAGAGCCTCTGGCTGTCGTGGTCGGTAACTACAGAAAAGAGCTTGAAAAATTAAAAGGCGCCAGAAATGTTTATTTTGCCGAAAGAGAATACGCCGGCGGAATCCTCGAAGGGATTGAAAAATATGGGTTTATCGAAAAGGCAAGGGGTTGAGCACAATGACCATTCAAAACAAGGTTCAATTGATAACGTATCCGGACAGTTTGGGCAAGAATCTAATGGAGCTTCACTATGTGCTTCGTAAATATCTGACCGATGCCATCGGCGGTGTTCACATTTTACCCTTCTACCCGTCATCGTCCGACAGGGGTTTCGCACCATTGACCTATGATGATGTAGACCCGAATTTCGGAACATGGGATGACGTGAACAAAATCGGAGAAGATTTTGATTTAATGATCGATTTCATGGTCAACCACATTTCCAGACAATCTCTTTTTTTTCAAGACTATTTGGAAAACGGCGAAACTTCGGAATACTCGGATATGTTTTTGAGTTTCAACAGACTCGCGCCGGACGGCGAAATCAGTGATGAGGATCTGGCCAAAGTCTATACACGAAAACCCCGTCCACCTTACTTGGTTATCGAACGTGCCGACGGGTCCAGAGAGAAAATATGGTGCACATTCGATTACGAACAGATTGATCTGGATCTGCAATCTCCCAAGACCAGGGAAATTTTTCGAAATTTTTTGATACGTCTGGCACGCAGCAATGCTAAAGTCATACGGATCGATGCTTTCGCATATACCACGATCAAAATCGGAACCAATTGCTTCTTTTTAGAACCGGAGGTTTGGGAACTTTTGGGGTGGTTGAACGATTTCGTTTCCGCATTCAATAAAGACATTCTGCCTGAAGTTCACGAACACTATTCCTATCAGCTTAAACTCGCCGAAAGAGGGTATTGGGTATATGACTTTTGTCTTCCTATGCTGGTATTGCACACGCTGTACCACCACAGTAATCAAAGGTTGGTCAACTGGCTTAACATCTGCCCCCGAAAACAGTTCACCACTTTAGACACCCATGACGGAATCGGCGCGGTAGACGTTGCTGATCTGCTCAGTCAGGACGAAATCGATCGCACACTAGAAGGCTTGTATGAAAAAGGATCCAATCTAAAAAGGATTTACTCCGGACCCGATTATCAAAATCTGGATATTTATCAGGTGAACTGTACCTATTATTCGGCCCTGGAGTGCAATGACGATTCATATATCGCAGCACGAACCATACAGTTTTTCACTCCGGGTATACCGCAAGTGTATTACGTCGGTCTTCTGGCAGGTGAAAACGATATCGAACTCTTGGAAAAAACACAGCTGGGGCGAAATATCAATCGACACAATTATACTCTGGAAGAAATTCATGAAGCTTTTAAAAAGCCGGTTGTCCGGCGTTTGCTTCGTCTCATGAAATTTCGAAATTCGTATCCGGCTTTCGACGGTGAATTTCGTATCGAAGACTCTCCCGAAAATAAAGTGGTGATGTCCTGGGCACAGAACAATTATCAAACAACCGCCGCAATTGATCTAAATGATTACCGTGTAACGATTACTTATTTTGACCCGGAATCCGACACTTCAAAGCAATTTGAGGTTTAGCCGTATCCCTTCAAAAGAGTAAAAAAAACAAAAGCACAAAAAGAGTCGAAAGAGTGGTGCAAAGACAATACCGATTTAGTATATTGACTTAAATATAGGGATATGCGGGACGTTTGCAAATGTATAAATAACTTTCTGGAACCTCTTTAACAGGGCGCCTGGGGACGCTCTTGACGAACTTGCCTTGCCTGTGAGAATCAGGGGCGACGGTTTTCAATATAGTTTTACATGGAGCCATCTCAAAATAAAGATTTTGGTTCAAGATCCCCCGCTAAAACCCAGCGGGATAAAAAGGCGGGGCCGAGTTTTAACCCGCCCCGTTAAAATATCGGGATCTTCGACACGCA
>PKTV01000012.1 GCA_002868985.1 Desulfobacteraceae bacterium
CAACGCTGAGGTTGGGCCAAAAGATTATTTTGAGATAGCTTCATGTTGTTGGGTTGATGGAGTTAGCTGTTTTACATATCAGACCGGCGCTTATTTTCTCGATCACTTATGTCATCTATTTTGAATACGGATAAGTGCTTATGGTAAATATCGGCCTGTTTTTTTAAAGTGTTAAGGGCATTTTGATATTCGGTTGGCGCCATTTCACCCGCTGTTACATCTTCCAACGTTGCTATTAAGAGGTCATAATCTTTTTTGATGGTCATGATGTGGTCAGACAGAAAATCGATCATGTCATTAACCTGAGCGGCTTCATTTTTAAGAAAATCATATCGCCGTAAAAAAATTTTTCGGGTTAAGTCACCCTGAGAAATTTTTTTAAACGTATTTGAAAAGTTGACCAAAGGGCCGCAGAATTTATGATTGATCATCATCTGATATATTAAACTAATCAAAAGCACGGCAAAGAGCGCAAGGGATAACCGGTCCAATAAAACAATAAAAAACTTTGCCGAATAATGTTGAGCATATAAATCGTTGATTTTAAAAATTTCCTGATAAAATGGATATAACACCGACCCAAGGATTACAAGAACAACCAGCAACATAAGCATCAGGTTGGCGAGCATCATTTTGAAATGAATTTTATTGGCGATTAAATAGTTTTTCAACTGTCGCTGATTAGCTGTTCGTTTCATTTTGCCCTGCCTTTTTATTTTGATCTGTTTCTGATTGTTCTTTAAAAACGTCATCCTTCATTATGTGCCACTCGATATGTTCCTGGTGCTTTAATTGAATTGACCCTCCATTTTCCGGATGATAATAAAAGGATTGGGTAAATTTTAATCCATCTGTATTTTTGTAGTTAATGGTATATAAACGATTATTCCCTTCCAGGCTTTCTTTCATACTTGAGATAAGGTAGACATCTATTTTGTCTCCGCCGAGCCCATAAGTAAGCGTTTCTTTTGTAATTTCAAAAAACCGATCTTGATATCTGGGCTCAGAGGTTGTCCATTTCCCGATTAAATTTAAAGGAATATCCGTGTTCTTTCCAGGGTAGAACACGAATATGGAAGCGCCAATTAAGATTAAAGCTACAATTACAATCCATTTAAGTTTCATTTTTCTTCCACTTTTTTTGTGATGTTACACTGTATAATATTATCTTTAAATAATAGTTTTTTATGCTGCTTTTGTTTTTTCTTGTCTCATAATCGCCAAAAAGGCGTTTACAACAACAGGGTCGAACTGACAGCCCGCTTCTTCGGTTATCAAATCAACGACGCGCTCAAGCGCCCATCCCTCCCGATAAGGCCTATCTGATTTTAACGCGTCATAAACATCGGCTACGGCAAGAATCCTGGCCCCGATGTCTATTTCATTGCCGGAAAGGCCGCCGGGATATCCTTTTCCGTCGAATCGTTCATGATGCTGTAAAACCATGGGGAGGATGTCCTTATACGATGCAATCGGTTCAAGAATTCTCGCGCCGATAGAAGGATGCTTTTTAATCATCGTGTACTCCTCGTCGTCAAGTGCCCCGGGTTTATCGAGAATAGATAAAGGAATGCCGACTTTTCCGATATCATGAAGCAGGGCAGCGCGATGCAAATCATCCAACTTCTTGGATGAAAGCGCCAACGCAGAACCAATCTTCAACGCCATTTCCGTAACACGCGTCGAATGACCGGCGGTCCAGGATGACTTGGCATCGACGGTACGCGCAAGTGCCTTTAATGTGCCCCAGCTAATCTGGTCCATCTCTTCGATTAGGGTTGCATTTGAAAGGGCAACCGCCATCTGATCCGCCATCTGGCGGGCTTGGATAATGTCCTCGGCGTTATAGGCTTTGGTTTGAGATCTTCCTATGGTTATCACTGCTTTCAGCTTTATTTTGACAAAAATGGGAAGGATTAGAAACGATCCGATCCCTTGTCCCGCAAGGGTCGAAAGAAATGACAGTTGGTTTTCGTCCGCGTCAATGACCAGATATTCCGGACGGGAATTGAATGTATCAAGATCGAAAGGTCTGAATTCGATGGAATTTTCGAATAATTCCTTTCTCTGACCGTAGATGTTGGAATATACCCGGGCGGTATTCCCCTGATTGGAATCCATCAGGCATATGGCGACGCTGTCACAGACAAACCAATCGTATATGCCATGGATGATGGTTTCAACGATGATTTTGGCATCCAGTGATGACAAAATGGCGCGATCGATCTCTGCTTTGGTCTCCAATGTTTTGAATTGACTGTTCAACTGATCGGCCATTTTATTAAAATCCATGGCCAGCTCTTCAAATTCATCGCCGCTCGTTAGGTTTACTTGGGACTCAAAGTTTTTCATGGCAATCCGGTGAGTTCCCTTTTTCAGCGACTCAAGCGGAACAAGGCTCTTGCGAATATTATAGATACTTAGAATTATTACCACCCACAAGGCCATGAGAACAACCGCGGGAAAAATTGTTTTAAAATCAGACATGGGCGCAAGCACATCGGCTTTTGATTGACTGAGTATCACAGTCCATGCATCAACCAAAAACTGACGATTCATAAAAATTCTGCGGTAACTTGCAAGGTGTTTTTTGTTTTCAAGGACCAATTCGAACTGACCTGAAACGCTATTTTTAAGCCAAAGATCACCCTTCTTGGGAAATGGATCTTCATTGGAAAGTGAGCTAAAAATTATATTTTCCGATTCGTCTAAAACACAAAGTTTCGTATCCGGCGGCAATGTATTCCCCTGGTCAATTCCCCACAGGTAGGAAGGGTTAATTTCTCCAATTAAATACCCTACATTCGGATCCCCTGGATTCACCAGCCTAACCATCATTATTCCTGGTAAAGATCCCGAACGATTCACCATGGAGATGGCTGTATTTCCAGCATTGATGTGCTTCATTTCTACTACATTTGGTTTATTGACATTGTTCATTTCTTTGTAAATAGGAACATACCCTTTTGCAGTGTTAAAAAAAACGGCAGCCTTGAAACGGCTTGCCAGTCGTTCGTTAAAAACAACCAAAGGGATTTGGCCGGGACCATTTAAAGACGCTTTGATAGAAGAAGCGACAAACTGCAATTCGGTTTCTAAAAATGTCAACCGTTCGAAGATGGAATAAGCATACCCTGTAACCGATTGTTTAAGAAGTTTAAAGCTCTGCTCTTTGAGCTGTTTGGTCACGCGAATGTACGAAATTATTGAAAGACACAAAATAGGGACAAGTGAACAGGAGACAAACAACACAAAGATTCGGCGGGCGATCTTACTGCTGAAAGTTTTGGTAGTAAGCTTCATTTGGATAGACCTATGTTAAAGTTCTGAAACCAGACCGACATACCGACCCTCGTATGCCCGGACAACATCGTCCTTAGCAACAGTGACTTTAAAAGATAGAGCAGTCTGCCCATCTTTCCCCATACTGTAAAGATCATAATCGTCATTTACCGGAACATTAATCATGTTTCTTCGCGCATCCTTCATTACTTCCCCCACAGGCATTCCACCAATTCTTAAGTACCGATAAGGATTTCCCCACGGGTCATTAAAGATGCTAATGGTGGTCAGATCGTTGAGACTGTTAGGAAATTGACCAGCATTATCTATAGCAAAAAATGCGATCTGTTTTTCTATCATTTGAATATCTGTGACAGCTACCGCAATCATGGCGTTATTTTTATATTTCAGATAATTGGGCAGCGCAATGGCCGATAAGGTACCGATAATCGCAATGACAATCATTATTTCAATAAGCGTAAAACCTTTATTGCTGACGCTCCGATTAAAATACCTCGAGCGTGCGAAACCGTTTACGCTATTCTCGCAGTCCAAAGATGGATTTTCCACTGGATCATTCATATGCTATAAATTCAATCGGTTAGGAGCATCATGGCTCAAACAATACCCAGCACTGTTGGTTTGAATCTATATTTACAAATATATCGGCAGGTTTTAACAATAAATTAAGTATTACTAACAAATTAAATCTTTGGTGGGAATGCAACTTGATAAGAATGCGAATGGGCTAAAAGCATATCTTTTGTGATAAGAAAAAAATAATACAATATGTGGGAATTATTTGCCGAAATTAGGGACAAATTGAAGAGTCAGCTCGATAAAGCAACGCCGGATATTATGAAGCACTATCGACCTTTCCCGGATATTCCTTTGCCTCGACCATACAGCCGGGTGATGGAATCCGGTGATATGCCCATGAAATACGATAGGACGACCAGTTGATTGATGAGGGTGGTCTTCAGGATACCATGGATCAGCCATCGACGCGGAGAGGTAATCACCGGCACGGGGAGTGTCACCACATCTCCTATTTTCTGCAATCGCCGGATCAGCTCAAAATCTTCCATTATCGGAATATTCGAAAACCCGCCCATTTGATGAAAAACTTTTGAAAACATAAAAATCGCCTGATCACCGTAAGGCATTTTAAGGCATCGTGAGCGCCAGTTTGCAATGCGCTCTATGAACCTAAGGGATGTAACAGGGGAATCGATACGAAGCTCGAATGCCCCGGCAGCGACACCCGGCGGCATAAGAACACCAAGGACGTGCCGGTTAAAATTTTCAGGCAGCAGCGTATCTGCATGGAGAAAAAGAAGGATATCTTTGGATGCCGCATCGGCGCCCCGGTTCATCTGGCGAGATCGGGGGGGTGATCCCTGAATGACTCTTGCGCCCAGTGTTTTTGCAATGGAAACCGTATGGTCTGTACTTCCGCCGTCCACCACGATAATTTCTGTGTTATTTCCATGACCAATGCTTGTTATGGTGTCGGCAATGTGATGGGCTTCGTTCAAGGCTGGTATGATCACCGAAATGCCATCAGGTGTGACATCACGATGTCCCAAAATCTGAGAGCGTTCCCAGATAAAAATGTCTTCGGGCCGGTCTATGTCATCCATCTCTTTAAGCAAAGAATAACTGAGCCCAAGATCCGTTGCAATTTTTATGGTTTTTTTCAAAACATCACGTTCTCCCCATTTTATTCCTGCAAACAGCTTACCGACAGCCGGTGAAAAGGCATTTTTTTGTAACCCGATCAAATAGTAGCCGCCGTCTTTGGCCGGACCCAGCACCATCTTTTTTTGTTTTAGAGCAGTAAACGCTTTTGTTATATCCACAGCGGTTAACTCAGGGATATCCGTACCGATAATGACCGCAACGGCTGCCCCGTATTTAAAGGCATCATCAAAAGCCCGTTGCATACGATATCCAAGATCACCGTCACCTTGTGAAGCGTACTCGAATTCGGATCCAAGCCATTGCTTCATCAATGCTTCATTGCCACCGTCATAACGGATCTCTATGGTTAAATCGTTTGAGGCCGTCAGCCCCATCATCCGTGACAGGATGTGTTCCGTCATTTTGCGCTGAAGATTTGCAGCACCTTTGGTTCCGAGAAGCGGAATCAGTCTGGTTTTAGTGGTTCCTGTTTCCGGAAAACGGGTGAAGATGATGAGACGTTCTTTAGATATCAAGGGCATGTTATCATCAAATTATGTTAAATTGCCTGTTTAATAATTTTATTTTCACTCATGAGAGAAGGGAGAAATCCATCGAAATCGCTAATGATGCTTCATTTTTTGTCTAGTTTTCGCCCTTTATCCTTTTAATAATCTTGGGAATGAAAAATGAAACGATAAAAAGTCCTATTGAAAAGAAAACCTTAAAGGATATCAGCTCTCCCCAGTTTCCCGAAGCCCACAC
>PKTV01000112.1 GCA_002868985.1 Desulfobacteraceae bacterium
ATTCACGAGTTCTTTCAGCAAAAATTTAATTATACCTGAAGCGGTAATTTTTTTAAGAAACTTAAATGTTACAAAAAAGTGAGGTAATATAGTGTCCAAACCCTTGGTCATCGTGGAATCCCCCACAAAAATAAGAACCATTAAAAAATATCTCGGCAAGGAATATAACGTCGCCGCCACCGTCGGCCATATAAAGGACCTTCCGGCAAAGGAAATCGGAATCAACATTGAAGAGGGGTTCAAACCCAAGTACACGAATATTCCCGGCAAGCAAAAAGTTATAAAATCTTTAAGACAGGCCGCTGGTGATACTACAGATATATACCTTGCGCCGGACCCGGACAGAGAGGGCGAAGCCATTGCATGGCACACGGCTGATATACTTAAAAAAAAGGGAAGAATATTTCACAGGGTACTTTTTCATGAGCTCACCCAAAATGCCATCCATGAAGCCATAAAATCGCCCGACAAACTCAATCAAAATAAGTATGAAGCACAACAGGCACGCAGGATTCTCGACAGACTGGTGGGATACCAGATCTCCCCTTTGTTGTGGCGTAAAGTAAAGGGGGGGCTTAGTGCCGGCCGCGTTCAGTCTGTTGCCGTAAGAATCATTTGTGATAGAGAGCGGGCTATCCAGGCCTTTGAATCTGAAGAATACTGGTCGATTACCGCCCATCTCGAGGACAATTCACCCCCGCCGTTTACGGCAAAGTTGGTCAAAAAAAATGGAAATAAAATTAAAATCCCCGATGAAAAGGCATCAAATGGTATCATTGAGGAACTGTCCGACGAAAAATTTATCGTTGAAAAAATACAGAAAAAAACCGTAAAAAGGAATCCATCTCCTCCGTTTATCACCAGCAAACTACAACAGGAAGCCATCCGAAAACTTAGGTTTTCCGCAAAAAAAACCATGATTGTGGCTCAGCAGCTTTATGAAGGTATAGAGCTATCCCCTGGTGAACCTGAAGGACTCATCACTTACATGCGTACAGATTCCACCCGAATTTCAAAGGAAGCTGCCATGGAAGCCCTTAAGCTCGTACGGGATAAATTCGGGGATGAATATGCACTTGAAAAGCCACGTTTTTTTAAAAACCGCAAAAAAGCTCAAGATGCCCATGAAGCCATACGTCCGACATCGGTCTTTAATACACCGGAAAAAATAAAACCCTTTCTTTCCAAAGATCAGTTTGCGCTATACGAGCTTGTCTGGAAACGCTTTGTTGCTTCACAGATGAAGCAAGCCCTTATGAACAAAATCTCCATATCGATTGCAGCCGGTCCATATCTTTTTACAGCAAGCGGTTCATCGGTGGCATTTCCCGGTTTTATGACGCTGTATATGACCACTGATGATCAAATTGAAAGTGACAGCCAAAAGAAAAAAGATGATTTTCCCGAATTGAGCGAAGGGGGGATTTTAAAACTCAACAAATTGGAACCAAAACAGCATTTTACAATGCCCCCTCCGAGATTTTCAGAAGCGTCTTTGGTTAAAGAGCTTGAAGAAAACGGCATCGGCCGACCCAGCACCTATGCCGCCATCTTGTCTACCATAAGGGAAAAAGGCTATGTGGATCTCGTAAAAGGATATTTCAAACCGAATGAACTGGGATTTATCGTTAACGATCTTCTGGTGAAAAGTTTCCCTGACGTATTAGATGTGGAATTTACCGCCAATATGGAGAATGATCTTGACCGCATAGAAGCCGCGGAGGTGGATTATTCAGAAATTTTAAGACAATTTTACGACGCGTTTGAAAAGGAACTCGAAGCAGCTTCAACAGGAATGCTCAGTGTAAAAGGCATCGGATTTCCAACAGACCTCACCTGTCCTCAATGCAATCACCGGCTTCATATCCGAATGGGCAGGAACGGACAGTTTTTAGGGTGTAACAATTATCCGGAATGCACCTATACCCGAAACTACACCCGGGATGAAAAAGGGGTCGTTCATGCCATCGAGCCGTCTTCTGATCAGCCGTCTGACAAAATTTGTGATAAATGCGGCAAGCCCATGCTCATTAAAGATGGAAGATACGGTACATTCTTTGCCTGCTCCGGTTATCCGGATTGTAAAACCACCCTGTCAACAAATTCAAACGGCAGCGGGGAAAAAACCGGCGTAGATTGTCCTGAACAAGACTGTAACGGAGAACTTGTTCAACGATCGTCCAAACGGGGAAAAATTTTTTACGGGTGCAGCCGTTTTCCGGATTGCACCTTTGCTACCTGGGACAAGCCCGTGGCAAAAGAATGCCCCGAATGCGGCGCCAAATTTCTGGTGGAAAAAACAACGAAAAAACAGGGGACTTTTCTGACCTGTAATACCAAGGGTTGCGGATTCAAGGTAACGTCCGAATAAATTCTTTGAGATCTTCAGATGCCAGGCTCTGCCACAAAGTTTCTTCCTCGTGGGGCTCCAGTGTAATGATGGGTGACAAACCTTTCTCATTTAACAACTGAAAAAGACCCGCAAAGTCTGCATTTCCTTTCCCGACTGCCAAATGTGTATCTTCTTCGCCATTGTTGTCATGAAGGTGAAGTTCCATTATTTTTTCACCCAGCGTCTCCACCCATTTTTTGAGGGGGCTTTTTCCAAAAACATGATGATGTCCTACATCCAAACAAAATCCGAAGGCATCGGATGGAATCGCATCAAAAAGGGCGCAGTGAACTTCAGGACTGGTTTCATAAACATTTTCCAGCAAGAGTTTAAAACCGAATCGCTCTGCGTAATTTACATGGGATCTCCATGTCGCAACACTGTTGGCCAGCCATTCTTTCCAATGCTTTCTATAATAGCATGGATCATAACCGGTGTGGCAAACCACATTGACGGGCTCAAAAACAGGAAGGATCTCAAAAAAACGCTCCAGCCGTTTTCGTGTTGCCTTTAGCAGCCTATTATCGAGCCCGCCCGGAACCAAATCCATAAAAGGACCGTGCAACGTTATTTTTCGGTGATTTATTTTTAAAATTTCTGCGATGTTTCTAAACTCTTTATCTGATACCGAATCCAGGGCAGCAGCATCTATTCCAATTTCAGGGTTCATGCCGTATTCCATAAACAAAGGCAGGTAATCCTTTTTTAGTCTTAGAAAGGGAACATTCACCTGTACTTTTTTAAGTAATTTTACAAAATATCTTTGTTCATCCATCATCTTTTCTCACCGTTTAATTCGCCGGCATACTTTTATTCTTCAAAAACAATAAATTCTTTAATCTTCCTCGTCTCTTCAGATCCCAATAACATTTCAAGCATAATCATTACGACGTGCAAAGATTGAGAAGGGCCGGCACATGAAATGATTCTGTCATCAATTTCAATTGATTTGCCGGAATATTGGCAGCCATACTCCCTTAAATACCGTGGGTTATCATGCTTCTTGCTGAAAGGATATGTGGTGGCTCTTTTTCCCTTCAACAGGCCGGCTTTCGCGATCGGTAATATTCCAACACACATGGTGGCGATAATTCCCCCGCTGTTGTACATTGACTCAGCGAGATTGAGTACTTTAACATCATACGCTTCGTCAAAACCATGGCTGTGAAAGCCTCCGGGAATTGCCAACGCTTCATATTCTTTGGGATTGATATCATCAATAAGAACATCCGTCTTTATTTTCAAACCAAACCGACCTGTAACTTCTTTATGAAATCCTGTTACAGAAACATCGACTTTTTGAAGATGTTCACGATAATAAGTCCATCCACAAATATCGATAATTGAAGCAGCCTCTAAATCCTCAAAACCCTGGGCAAGAAATAATAATACTTTTTTACTATTCATTTTCTTTTACTGAACGCTTCACTATACTGGCGGCGGATTCGATGGCGAGGGATGTTTGGAAAAGAAAAAGAAGTTCAGAGAACTTCGGAATAGGCCGCGAAAAAATAGCCATCCATGTTGAACCGGTTGTTGCCTTTTAATGTGTTACATGAATCATTTTGTCAGTTTCGAATCCTAAAGCTTTTGCCTTATTTATCAATTCAGATTTTAGGGATTCTTCAATGTGCGGTTCTCTTGCCAAAATCCACAAATAGGATTTATTAGGCCCGCATACCAGTGAATAGGAATAATTTTTTTTATCAAGGTCTATGATATTATAAGCCCCGTAAAAAGGACCCCAAAAGGAGACTTTTAACCTGCCAAGATTTGAATCACCTAAGAAGTATGCTTTGCCGATGGTCTCTTTCCATCTATTTTTTTCGGGATCGAACCCTCTATTGACAACCTTGATACCGCCATCATCTCTAAGGCTGTATTCCGCTGTCACTCTTTCAAGACCTCTTTCAAAAGAGTGATCTAGTCTGGCTATTTCGTACCAAGTGCCCAAATACTGATCGATATTAAAACCAGTAACAGGTGAAACATTTTCTGGGATG
This sequence comes from Desulfobacteraceae bacterium, assembly GCA_002868985.1. Taxonomy (GTDB): domain Bacteria; phylum Desulfobacterota; class Desulfobacteria; order Desulfobacterales; family UBA11574; genus UBA11574. Next base: position 4,396 of record PKTV01000112.1, read on the forward strand.
TTTACACAGGCCGATATGAGGATCGGAATAAAAAAAAGCAGTCTTTTTATCATAAAACATTTCCTTGTGTTGGCCAACGAGACCGAGATGAATTCCACCCCCGACTTGGGGGAAAAAACGACAGCCCCTTTCGCGGTATTATTAATCTTTCCCTTGTTTGACGTAAATTTTTACGTTTTATATATCATTTCTACATGTTGCTGTGGCCCGACCCCAGAGGAACTTGCAACCCCTTTACGACTTTTTGTCCTTCAGTAAATCCTTCAGGCTCGCAAACGGCCTGTTACCGGAACTCGGCCCTTGCTCGCCGGCCGGCGCTGTTCCGTCATACCATTCCGCAACTTGATCCCGCGAATGCTCGTTGTCGTGACAGTAGATACACAGCAACTCCCAGTTGCTGCCGTCCGGCGGATTGTTATCGTGGTTGTGATCCTTATGATGGACCGTGAGTTCTCGAACCCTCTTGCCTGAAAATTCGCGCCCGCACCGCGCACAGATCCACGGAAACATCTTGAGCGCTCGCCCCCGATAGGTCTTCTCCTGACGCTCTCGGTCATGCCGAGCCTCGGCGACGATACGATCCAGTCTGTCGGACTCAGTACGCGTCTTCTTCGATGACATGCGAATACCCTCCAGTCATTCGGTACACCTCATATGAGCGCAAACAAAATGATGACCAATTTAAACAGAATCGAAATAATAGTCTATTACTCTGCTATAATTCGGTTTCGATAAAGATGGTATAGATTAAGTTCAACGCCGCGAATCCTCATGCGACCCGGTGCAACCCCATTCATTATTCTTCATTCACTATTTTTGATCCGCAGGACCGAAGGAGTGGATGAAAAGATCGCGGAGGGCCTGCCGTCCGTCATCGGAGAGGTAGCGGGTTCCGGTGCCGGCAAACGTATCTGAGGTAATCACCGGTGTGTTCTCCACCCATTGACTGTCCTCCCAGGAAAACCACCCCTTTCGTTCCTGATCATAGACGCTCAGCGGCCGGTTAAATAGTTTTGCCAACTCGACCCCCCAGCCGGTTCCCCCTTTGACGGTATTGTCCGCCTGTATCCAGCCGACCGCAATGACATGGTAGCCGCTATTGACCATGTGAAAAATGGACTGGATGACTTTTCGGATCTTATCCGTCCGGGAGTAAGTGCGCTTCATCAGTTTGGACACAATTTCCATGCTGACATCGCCCTTTTGCAGCTCTTCCCGGTTCAATATCCGGACGCCCCGGGTACGCTCGGCATTGTGCCCTTCAAATGATATATTCACCTCTTTCATATGCCATGCTTCGGCAAGTTTCCCGAAT
>PKTV01000002.1 GCA_002868985.1 Desulfobacteraceae bacterium
AAAAAAGCGTGTACTGTTTGAGTGGTTTAGGGATCGTTAGAAAGAACAGACGCTTACCGAAATATTTCAACCGTAAGGAAGTGTTTGATCTAAGTTGAACCCATTGTTTTTATATTGAAATCTGCTCTTTCTTTACGATCCTTTAGCCACGAGTTTACACGGTTTTTTAAAAAAATTATCCATGGAGCGATTCAAGACATAAAAACACCTCGCCCCCTGAACTATTTATTTTTATCTTATCACTATATTTTCCTAATTTCCTCCATTTTAATTTCAAGGGGTTTTAATTCGTTCTCTCGTCCCTTTTCGTGCAATCGTTTCCTTAAATTTTCCAATTCCTGTTCGAGACGGGGCAACATTTCTTTTTGTATCAAATCCCGGACATCTTTCCCCGATCGCTTCATTTCGTCATAAAGATTCTCGAGTTCGGTTTCAAGTTTTTTAAATGCCTCGCTATCAGGAATCTTTTTTAATTCTTCTGCAAATTCGTTGAACTGTTTTCTGAAACTCTCCATTCCCTTTTCTAAATCTTTTTCCAAGCGCTCAATTATCGCAGAAGATTTGTTGGAACCTTCAAGAACGGTGTTGTTCTGTAATGGTTTTCCTCCTTTAAGAATCTGGATCATTTCTACGACACTTCGCCCATTGTCTTGCGGATCTGAAACAATAAAAAATCTGACGTGTTCCGTAACTGCATTCGTATAGGCTTTATGGATCATCAGTTCAACCAGATAGTCCCCCTTCTTTGTATAGGTCACTTCATCCACTTTGCCGATTCGGTTTGTTTCAAAAATAACGCTGTCGTTCGATTTCAACCCATCAATATGATCGAACCTGATGAATAAGTTGAGGTTCTCAGCCTCGCACCCCAACCCAATTATCGATACAATCATCAGAATCATTATTTTTTTAAGCATATATCCCCCGAATTCATCTTTAATGGCGCTTTTTGGATCCCTTTCCTTTATTTTTTTCCGATATTTTCTCCTCGGTTTCCCCCTTATTACCTGTCACCTGACAAGAATTTCGGACTCATGTCGAAATACCCAGTTTTGGCAGGATATACGCCTGTAGCAGGTACCAAATTCCAACGATGATCAACAACAAAATGATATTATTCATATTTTTTCTCCTTTATTCGTTCGGTTTATCACGAAGAATTAATCTGGTTTTTAATATTCAAAACTATAAATGACGCTCCATGTAATCATGCATAAGCTTTAAAACCTTTTTAGTCTCTTGAGAATTAGGCAGGATTGCCCCAATTTTCTCAATATATTCGCGGTCTTTAACCAGCTGAATCGAATCGATAAAATTGAGATCAAACACCCAGCTTAACAGGAGCAGCTTAAAGTCGTTTAATGTTCTTAAATCCTGAAAACGGACAAACCGTTCTTCGCTCAAAGCAGACAGAACTTGTGGTGAAAAGGATGGATCATCAGGGAGACCGATTTCTATGACCGGATTCGGCTGTTTGTCACGCGTATTGTAGTAATCGATGAAAACCTTCCAAATGTCAAGTTTGTCAGCATCCCGAAGAAGACGAATGAAAAAAAGGGATTTTCCATTCTCCTTTTTAGGAATGGTGACGGCATTGTGGTTGGCAATGGCTTTTGTAATCCATTTTATTTCATCTTTGCTGCATACATCCAGAACATTATGCGCCACCAACTCCCGAAGCCCAAGCAAGGCATGATTTTCAGAATCCATATCTTTGAACGTACCGTAAATGGCAAACTGCTTGAACCTTCCGACATCATGGAAAAGAGCCATGGTTTCTGTCAGCACCATTTCCTCATCCGACAGGCCAAGGGCTTTCCCCAGCAAAATCATATTTTCGCACACGCGTTCCGTGTGTTTTTCTTTGAGGTGGATGGTGCTGTTATTCATCGGATTGTCTGTATAAAAACCGTCGACATAATCCGAAAACCATTTCTTTAAGTGTTCCAGATCTTTTGGGTTCATCAATATTTTCCTTATAAGATACCTCAAAGTCCGAAACTTAAGTATAATCATATGATATGTCAAGATTCATACACATGCTATCCCTTTCCACCTTGACTCCATAGTGTTGTTTATCTAAACTCATATGTATCGATCCCGACAAAAAAATTATATAAACCAATCAATTTGAAATCCACGATCATATGAGCATTCAAATGTATGGATGGTGTGATAAAGTTGCCAGAATACATCTTTCCGACCGATCATGGCGCGTTGAGGTTCCCGATTTAAACGTCTTAAGAACATTTATCGGTGGAAGAGGTCTGGCAGGATATTATATTAGAAAGAAAATAACCCTTGATTGGAATCATCCGGACATGCCGCTTCTCTTGTTTGTCGGGCCCCTTGTTAATACGCGCTCCCCAACAAGTGGCAGAATGACCATAATGTCCCGTTCACCTCTGACCGGCACTGTCGGCGATTCTTCTGTGGGGGGATCTTTTGGTTTCCAGCTTAAAAAAGCCGGATTCGACGGCATTATCATAACGGGAAAGTCCGACAGACTTTGCGGCATTGAAATCAAAGATAACAACATTCATATTTCCGATGCTTCTCACCTTAAAGGCCGGGAAACCGGTGATATTCATTCATTTCTAAAAGGCAAGGGCTCAACAGCCGTTATAGGACCGGCAGCAGAAAATGGGGTTCTTTTCTCAAGTGTTATTATTGATGGACATTTTGCGGCAGGGAGAAGCGGAATCGGACTGACGTTTGCCTCCAAAAACCTGAAATATATTACCACACGAGGTACCGGAAAAACGAACGTTTTCGACCCCAAAGCATTAAGATCCGCCAGAGAAGACATATTCAGACTAACAGCTGCTTCTCCGATTCTTTTGGGAAAATTCGGAATCTCGCGATTTGGCACCGGCGCCCTGTATGATTTGATGGATGCAAGGCGTATGATGCCTACCGAAAATTTTCGAAAAACCCAATTTGATCAAGCGTTCAAACTGAATGCACATGCCTTTAAAAAGAAGTTCAAACCAAAAAATACCGGATGTCGCGGATGCCACATTCTATGTAAAAAAATAACAAAAGATAAGACCCGCATACCCGAATTTGAAACCATGTCTCATTTCAGCGCACTTTTGGGCAATACAGATATCGGCACTGTCGTCAAAGCCAACAGGATATGCAATGAAATGGGAATGGATACCATTTCAGCTGCAGCCACCCTGGCATGTTTTTCAGAAATTTCAAAAAAGAAATTTTCGCCCGAAGAAGTTGTTTCTCTACTGATGGACATTGGAAAAAAGAAAGGTGTCGGCGTTGAACTCGGCCAAGGAGCAGCAAAATATGCCGGCAGCTGCGGCCGATCCGATCTTGCCATGGTGGTCAAAGGTCAGGAACTTCCGGCGTACGATCCAAGAGGGGCTTATGGGATGGCCCTCGCGTATGCCACATCTTCCAGGGGGGGATGCCACTTGAGAGCCTACCCCATCAGTCACGAGATTTTAAGAAAACCTGTCGCTACCGATCGTTTTTCATTTAACGGAAAAGCCCGAATGATTAAAATAGGTGAAGATTTAAATGCCGTTGCAGATTCTCTTACCGCATGCAAATTCACATTCTTTGCAGCGTCCCTTGAAGAGTATGCCAAAATTTATACTGCGGTTACAGGGATCAAGACCTCCGGACAGGATCTCTTCGAGGTGGGTGAACGGATCTGTTACAATGAACGAATGATGAATGCCGCCAACGGCTTTACTGAAAAGGACGACGATCTTCCAGCCCGCTTTTTTACCATGCCGGGTTATAAAGACGACGGTATCAATATTAAGCCGATAGACAAAGAAGCATTTTTAACTGCACGTTCTAACTATTATATTGCAAGAAAGTTGAATGAAAATGGCGCACCGGTTTCAAAAGTTGCGAAGGAATTAGGGCTGGAGCCTATTTCTCTGGGGTCAATCTGCGGAATTACTTGACCTTGCAAAAAATTGATAATTTCTGAATTGGAAACTTAATTTGTGCCCGATTTAGATTTATGGATAACGCCTATTAAAAACACCAAGGCGGTTCAAAAATTTAAAGCGCTACAATGAATCAAATTTTTCGCTCATACGAAAAGACGCTTATAAAAAGCGGGCTTGTCGGCCCTGAGCCACCGCTTTTGGGCTGTCTGGATGCACAACTTGAATGGAACAGAACAGACAGGAAACGTGTTGCTCTCGAAGACATTTTTAAGCAGTTGAACATCAACGCCCTTATTTTTTCCCAACCGGCTGAACCGTATCGCAGCATCATCGATTACCTGGCGGAAACCTCCAATGGAACGATTACGCCAAATGATTGCGAAACCAGAACCTTTCTCCATGATCTGCCGGTTTCGTTTCAGTTTTCATCAAATTCTGTTGCTTCAATCTTGAAAGCGCGTAAAAGTGTTATTATTCCCGGACATGGTATTATCACCCACGGAACGGTGGGTCTCGAACAGGCTTATGTCACATTTTCCTCTGTATGTTTTGCCAGTTTTGTAAAATTTTTTTGCGACTTTCTTCTTCATGCAAAGAAGGGACATGTTGACACGAAACGCCGACAAGTGTTTGACCGGGTGATAAGAAATCTCGATCCACCGGTTTCGTTTAACGGTTCTTTGATGAAAGGACCGCTAAACTCCAAAAAGCGTGTTTACGAAGCGATTCAGGAGGCAGGACGATTGACCGTAGAACATCGTTTGGTTGATTCGTATTTTGGAAACATCTCATTTCGTCATGGCCGGACCCTTTACATCAGCCAGACCGGAAGCAGCCTGGATAAACTAAAAGACGCCATTGATCCTTGTCCTTTAGACGGTTCCTCCTGCGTCCCGATAACCGCTTCCAGCGAACTACCGACACATTTGGAAATTGTTCAGCATACTGACAACAAAGCCATCCTTCACGGGCATCCAAAATTTTCAGTCATTTTGTCCATGGACTGCGACATAAAAGCGTGCATGTGCCGACAAGAATGTCATTTGGCATGTCCTCATGAACGTTCTGTGTGTGGTATTCCGATTGTCTCCGGAGAAGTCGGTTCAGGACCACATTCACTCTGCAACACTGTTCCTGAAGCAACCCAAGGAAATTCGGGAGTCATCGTCTATGGTCATGGTCTGTTTACCACGGGAAAAACGGATTTCAATCAGCCGTTTAAACATCTTATTCAAATTGAAAATAATTGCCGAACAGAATATTTTAACAGAATCCGTTCATTGGAAAACGTTGGGATCTGTTAAAAAATTATAACTTTGGCTCAAAAAATTCTCCATGTTATTCATCATAGAATGCTTCATCATTTCGACATTATTGCACCGTTTTATGATCGGGTAATTCATAAACTCGATTTGAAACGATTGATCAACTTGCTGAAGTTGCCGGCCAGGGGTCGAATGCTCGATGCCGGTGGGGGAACCGGTCGGGTATCGTCTCGTTTACGGCCAATGATCGATGACGTTGTGGTATGCGATTTGTCATTGCCGATGTTGAAACACGCCAAACACAAAGGCCGCTTATGGACGGCTCAATCTCACATCGAACAACTCCCTTTTCCCGATGAAAGTTTTGAACGGATTTTGGTGGTTGATGCGCTGCACCACTTTTGCAATCAGCAGCAATCGATTCAAGAATTGCTGCGCGTTCTCAAAACCGGAGGCCGATTGGTCATAGAAGAGCCGAATATCGACAA
>PKTV01000293.1 GCA_002868985.1 Desulfobacteraceae bacterium
CTAAAACCCAGCGGGATAAAAAGGCGGAGGCGAGTTTTAACCCGCCCCGTCTGTTGACGGGATCTTCGACAGGCATACTCAAGTATGTCGAGGACTTAAGACGAGGCTCCAACGCCGAGGTTGGGCCAAAAGATTATTTTGAGATAGCTTCTAATAGCCCGGGCAGGTTCTTTCATTACGAGCCCTTATCCACGAGTTCTTTCAGAAAAAATTTAATTATACCTGAAGCGGTCAAGTTTTCAAAAGACCAACGTGTTACAAAAAAGGAGAAAAAGATAAGTGAAAAAAATAAAGAAAATTGATTCAGTGGAAATGTTTACTGTCAAGTTGCCGCTGGTCTCACCCTTTGAGACGAGCTTTTCCGTTCAGACGCACAGAGAGGCCTTGTTATTAAAAATTGTGTCGGATGATGTTTGCGGATGGGGAGAGTGTGTAACGTCTCCGGACCCTTACTACGGTTATGAAACCAATGCAACAGCATCCCATATTATACAAGACTTTTTAATCGCTATTTTAACGGCCATGAACAATTTTACCATTGAAGAGGTTCTCCAAAGTTTTGAGCCAATTAGAGGACATCATATGGCAAAGGCCGCTGTTGAAAATGCCCTTCTTGATATTATGGCCCAAAAATATAACATTCCCCTTTTTGAACTCATGGGTGGTACACCCAAAAAAATCATGTCGGGAATCAGCCTCGGAATCCAAGAAAATATAGACGACCTCCTTGAATCGATTCAAAAAGCATGTGATAAAAAATACCACAGAATCAAGATAAAAATAAAAAAAGGTAAAGATATTGAAATACTAAAAAAGGTTCGAAAAGCGTTCCCGAGCATCAACCTCATGGCTGATGCCAACAGCGATTACACCCTTGAAGATATTTCTATTCTAAAAAACCTTGATGAATTTAACCTTATGATGATCGAACAGCCGTTGAATTATGATGACATTTATTTTCATGCGCTATTGCAAAAACAAATCCAAACGCCCATCTGTCTTGATGAATCCATCAAAAATCTCAATGATGCAAAAACCGCGGTTGAAATGGGTAGCTGTCGGATAGTCAACATTAAACAGGGTCGCGTGGGCGGCATGACAGCGTCTAAAAAAATTCAGGCGTATTGTATGGAAAACAACATTAAAGCATGGTCAGGCGGCATGCTGGAAACCGGAATCGGCAGAGCTTTCAATATTCATCTTCAAACCCTTCCGGGTTTTGTCCTTCCCGGTGACACTTCTGAAACCACCCGATATTTTACGGAAGATATCGTTGACAGACCGGTGGTTCTGCAACCCGATGGTTCCATTGAAATTCCCAAAGGTCCTGGAATCGGCGTACATATACTTCCTGAAAGAATAGACAGACTCAAGATTTTTTATAAAAAACTCGTGTGATGACAACATGTTAAAATCCATTTCAAAACTTCCAAAATAAATATTGACAATTCATAACGTTTAGTCTTATTTTTGAGTCTTTTTTTGTTGACAGAGAGCGGAATATAAATTTATATCCTATAAGAAAGATCCGAGCCAAAAGGACACGGTTTTGTTTACCGACCCAAGGAAACTGCAAACGGATCTTATCCGGAGATATAGGGAATTCTGACAGTTTAGTGCTTCGATTATACCCCAAGCACGCTAATAACCAAGGTGAGTAGAATGATTGAAATCAGAATACACGGTCGAGGCGGACAGGGGAATGTGGCAGCGGCAGAGCTTTTGTCCATTGCGGCATTCAAAGACGGTAAATTTTCACAGGCCTTCCCTTCTTTTGGAGCTGAACGGGTCGGCGCACCTGTCATGGCTTTTGTTAGAATCGATGATAAGAAAATTCGAACACGTGAAGACGTGCAAAACCCGGATTATCTGATCGTCCAAGATTATAACCTGATTGGATCAGTGCCTGTGTTGGATGGACTTAAGCCGGATGGTTTAATCCTGGTCAATACAGAATTAAAGCCTGAAGAATTACAACTCAAAACAACTGCAAAAGTAGAAACCATTCCTGCCACGGAAATAGCACTGGAAATCATCGGAAGGCCCATACCCAATGCCATTATGATTGGTGCATTTTGTACGATTACCGGCCTGATTAGTCTGGATGCTGTACAGGAAGCAATTATGGGGAAATTCCCCGGCAGGGTTGGTGAAAACAATGTGGCCGCCCTTGAACGGGCCCATGAAATCATGCAAAAGAGGTAGTTTCATGCTTAAACAAGTTGAAGGATCTCGTGCTGTTGCGGAAGTGGTGGCCAAATGCCGCCCAAATGTCATCTCCGCCTATCCGATTACACCACAAACGCATATCGTGGAAGATCTGGCCAGTATTGTCGGGCGGGGGGACCTGGACGCAGAATATGTCAACGTGGAAAGCGAATTTTCCGCAGCATCGGTTGTATTGGGTGCCAGTGCCGCCGGTGCCCGTGCCTATTCGGCGACAACATCCCAGGGTTTGTTGCTTATGAGTGAGGTTATTTATTGTATTGCGGGAATGCGTCTTCCCATTGTGTTTACCATTGCAAACAGGGCCATATCGGCCCCCTTAAGTATTTGGAACGATCAGCAGGATTCCATGGCCTTAAGGGATGCCGGCTGGATCCAACTCCATGCCGAAGACAACCAGGAAGCAGCCGATTTGCATATCCAAGCCTTTAAAATAGCGGAAGAGACCCATTTGCCGGTGATGGTTTGCATGGACGGTTTTATTCTAACCCATGCGTTCGAACCGGTGGATGTCCCGGACCAAAAAGAAGTCGACAACTTTCTACCGCCCTTTAAGCCAACGAATATCGTGGACCCCCGGTGGCCCAGAGGTATCGGTCTTTTTGCAGATCCTCGTTTTTACATGGAGACCCGATATACCCTGCACCGCGCCATGGAAAAATCTGAAGAAACCATCAAGAAAGTCAGCGAAGGTTTTGCAAAAGCCTTCGGCAGAGACAGCGGCGGTTTCATCAAGACCTATAAATTAAAAGACGCCGACGTGGTTGTCATCTCAATGGGTTCCATAGTCGGCACGATCAAGGATCTCATCGATCAGCTTGAAGAAGAGGGTAAAAAGGTTGGACTTTTGCAAATCTGCTCCTACCGTCCGTTTCCGCGAAGAGAAATTTACAATTCGCTTAAAGACAAAATGAACATCGTTGTGGTCGAAAAATCGATTTCCCTGGGAAGAGGCGGGATTCTGGCCAGCGATGTGCGCTGGTCTTTTCCCCGTGCCGAGAAAAAAGATCGTAATATCAGCAGCTTTATTGCAGGCTTAGGAGGCCGAAACATTACGAAAAACGACCTGCGATACATGGTGGAAAAGGTCGAGAAAGAACCGGTGGAATTGGAATTTTTAGGCCTAAAGAAAGAATTGATATCTGAGAAGGATTTATAATCATGAATCAAAATGCTGAAGAACTCAACAAAGTTGAGAAAAAAGACTTATTTACCAGCGGGCACCGCGCATGTGGCGGCTGCGGCCAGGGCCTGGCCGCACGTCTGGTACAAGATGCCTCCGGTGAAAATACCATTGCCTGCGTTGCCACGGGCTGTCTGGAAGTTTTCAGTTCACCCTATCCTGATCCGTCCTGGCGCATTCCGTTTTTGCACAGCCTTTTTGAAAATGCATCAGCGGTTGCCTCCGGCGTGGAGGCTGCTTACAAAGCCCTGAAGAAAGGGCCGGTCAATATCATCGCCCAGGGGGGTGACGGCAGTACTGCCGACATCGGATTTCAAAGTATCAGCGGCATGTTTGAAAGGGGCCACAATGTGCTCTATGTATGCTACGATAACGAAGCCTACATGAATACCGGTGTTCAGCGCTCCAGCTTTACCCCTTACGGCGCCAGGACCAGTACAACACCCATGGGCAACAAAACAAGGAAAAAAAATATGCCGTTGATTGCAGCCGATCACGGTATTCCCTATGTGGCCACCGCCACAGTCGATGATTTCAGAGACTTGCAGCGAAAGGTGAAAACCGCCCTTTCCATTGAAGGGCCCAAATACATTCACATCCTGGCACCCTGCCCCTTAGGCTGGGGCCATCACGGTGAACTCACCGTGCAGATCTGCCGGCTGGCGAAAGATACCGGTCTGTTTCCAATATATGAAATTATTGACGGCAAGTTGGCCAATGTAAAAAAGATCCGCGCCAAGGTTCCGGTGGAAGAGTATCTCAAATTGCAAGGCCGGTTCAGCCATCTGTTCAAGAAAGGCGGATCCAAAGAAACCATCGCCGAAATTCAAAACATCGCCAACCAGAATATAGAGAGGTATAACTTATAATGGAAAAGCTACCTTTAGGATTAGTCCTGGATTTACGCAAAGTCGTTCCTTATAAAACAGGTTCATGGCGGACCCTGATGCCCATCAATGTCATGCATACGCCGCCATGCAATCACGCTTGCCCTGCCGGCAACGACATCCGCGGCTTTCTCAGAGTCCTGGCGGAAAAGAAAGATTATGAGCAAGCGTGGCATATGTTGACCCGCACCAACCCTTTCCCGGCAGTCTGCGGCAGAGTTTGCCCCCACCCCTGTGAAGGGGGATGTAATCGACGGGATTTTGACGAACCTCTGGCCATAAACTGTGCAGAGCGCGCTGTCGGTGATTACGGTCTGGAGAATAACCTGAAACACAAAAAACTTATCGAAACAAGAAAAGAAAAAGTGGCGGTTATTGGTTCCGGTCCGGCCGGATTCTCGTGTGCCTTTCATTTGGCCAAAAGAGGGTTTCAGGTGAAGATATATGAGGCAAACAGCGAGCCCGGCGGTATGATGCGTTATGGTATTCCATCCTACCGGCAACCGAATTACGTTTTGAAACAAGAAATTGACAATATTCTCAGCTTGGGCGTTGAATTGGAATGTAATGTCAAGGTCGGGGTCAACATACCCTTTGATCAATTGCGAAATGAATATGATGCTGTATTTTTAGGTATGGGTGCCCAAAAAGGTGTCTCGATTGACATCCCGGGCAAAGACGCAGAAAATGTTTTTACCGGAGTGGAGTTTTTAAAACAGGTCAATACCGGCAAATGGGTAGAAATCGGTAATGATGTTGTGGTCATCGGCGGCGGCAATACCGCCATGGACTGTGCCCGGGTGGCCAAGCGTCTGGGAGCAAATGTGAACATTGTTTACCGACGCACCCGAAATGAAATGCCAGCGATTACCGCCGAAATCGACGAAGCCATGGAAGAACGCATCATGTTTCGATATCACACCAACCCGACCAAATTAGTGTTGGATGAAGGCCGGGTGGTCGGTCTTTTGTGTGTTCAAATGGAGCTAAGAGAACCCGACGCCAGCGGCCGGGCCAGACCGGTTCCCATTTCCGGATCAGAAGCCTTCATTCCCGCGGACACCGTCATTATGGCCACAGGCCAGGCAGTGGATTATGATGGAATCGAAATTCAGACCGTAGATAAAAGATGGATCTATACCAACGAATATCTGATGACCAGTACGGAAGGCGTTTTCGCCGGTGGTGATGCCGTGGCAGGTCTGGAAACAGTCTCTTTGGCCATTGGTCATGGAATGCGCGCTGCTTCCTCAATTGAAGATTACATCGAGGGAAATAAAGAGAGCGAATTGGCACAACAGCCCGTGGTCATC
>PKTV01000187.1 GCA_002868985.1 Desulfobacteraceae bacterium
TCAATCATTGAAAAAACTTGTCCCTGTGCGCCTTCAGCCACTTTTTTGTCAAGATAAATGAGTGCGTCAAGGGTTCCCTGGGCATAGATATCTCGACCGTTGACATTGTGTGTAAATTCGAATCGGACCGTTTTGTCTTCTGAATCAAGGCTGTAAGTGTGCCAACCATGGCCTTCAAGGTATCTTTCGGGGATACCCCAGACGGTTTTCTGTATGTCGGGGTCACGTTCTTTTGTAATATCATTTTCAGTAAACGCCAATCCCAGGCTGGTAAAATACCGGACCATCGCCTTTGCAGTTCCACTGGTATCGGCCTTTCCTTTTTGATGACTTTCCTTGATCTCAAGGGAATATCCTTTGAAAAGATCGGGAAAAGTGTCGGCTGCATATTCCATCATGGCTTGAAAACCAACAATTTGCTTGGCCATATTTGGTGCAATGACCCCAGAGGTTGAGGATGATCGGACCGTCTCCTCAAGGCCCTGACGATCTCCGCCCGTTGTGCCCATGACAAAGGGAAGTCCATGCCGACAATAAAATTCAGCATTACTGTTGACTGCCGAAGGGTGGGTATAGTCCACGCTCAAAAACAGACCTTCTTTATCCTTTATGGCTAAAATAGACTGGTCCCGGTCTTGGGGCTGAATCAGATCGAAGGACACCGAATCGATGATCGATTCGGTGTCGGTGATCTCCGGTCCGGTCAGCGATTGTGTAATCAATTCAAACCGGTTGTCTTCAAGGGCGTGTTTAACAACATTGGCGGCCATATTTCCGGGCAATCCGTTTACCATGAGTTTTATACGGTTCATCTCGTACCTCCTATTTTCTTGACAATCGATGTTAAATTTGGAAATTCTGTATTCCCAAAAGAAGAAAGATTATATTGTAATGAATGTATAGCATTTGGGATGTATTTTTCAAAGTATGTTTTTTTCTTTATGCGGCTCAGAAAACCAAAGGCCCCCAAAATCTGCAGATTGCGGGTGATGGCGCAGTATTGATAGCAGGAAAGAAACTTGTCCGGGTCGCTACGGATAACCGGTGAAAGCGTTTCCACGCCGAATTTCAATAGGTTATTTTGAACAGGCAGGGATAAATTGACATAGGGATCGATGAGTAAAGAAGCAAGATCGTACTGAATCGGTCCCAGCCGTCCACCCTGGAAGTCAATAAAATAAAAACGATTGTTTTTTACCATGATGTTCGTGGATTGCAGGTCACGATGTATGAATCCATTAATGGAAAATTTTAATGCCTTGTCCGCGAGGGATCTGAATTCATTTTCAAAATCCGGAAAACGGATGTCCATTTTCAAATAACCCTTTAAAAAAGCATCGACAAAATAACGGCATTCCTTCTCCATGATGAGGTCCTTGGTATAATGGGCGGTCTGATAGGTCCAGGCCGGATCAAAATCCTTGCCGCCGTCCATGGAGAGTTTTCCGATGTGCCGTATGAGCAATTTATAGTGTGAGACGACGTTGTCCTGATTTTCAGTGTTTTTTATAAAAGCTTGGAGGTTAATATCTCCTAAGTCTTCCATGAATACATGGCCGGAAAAGGTATCATAACTATAAATTTTCGGTACGGGTATGCCTCGGTTGTGAAGGTGAAGGCCGATGGCAACAAAAGCGTCTGTTTCACAGGTTGAATCATCTTGTCTGATGCCGTGATCCGCCATCACAAGGGATTGATTTCCACGGTTCACGCGGTACCATTTCCTGTCTGATCCATCCCCGTAAAGTTCAGTCCGGACAATGCTGTTGCCCATTATTCCGGGAAAAGCCTGTTTGAAAGCTTCGGGGGCCATTTTATCGAAAACCGCCAGCCTGTATCTTTCGGGGGTCCCGAGATCTTTCCAGTAGTGGTCTTTTGTAATATACGCAGATATTTTTTTATTTTGAGATAGAAGCTTTTCATAACCATCGATAATGCTAAAAAATACATTTTCAGGGATTAACTCAAGCAACTCCGGATTCAGAACCTGTATTCCGGTAAAGGTGAGTCTTTTATAGTCTTCGAACTCGAATGATTTTGAACCGTTGATGGCGGTATCCGAGGCGTCGGCTTTACAAAAAGGTTCATCAAAATCTTGAATAAAACCGTCATTATTTAATGCTACGGTGTTAAACTCCGGGTCGTTGTGCAGAACCAGCGTTACCGGATGACAATGATTTAAGTGAAATTCATAAACGACTTTAAAATCTATGTCTGTAACAATGTCACTGTTTATGACCATAAAAGGGGCATTGTCCCAAAAATCGGCTATGTTCTTTATGGCGCCTCCTGTTCCGAGAATGTCGGGCTCATGGCGGGTTGTAACCGGAACCGGATATTTTTTTCGGGCCAGATAAGCATCTATCTGTTGATGCAGATGATGCGTGTTGACGACAATTGCTTTACAGCCGGAATTTATCAGGTTGGAGATAATGATATCCAGGAGTGGACGTTTCGCAATGGTAAACAGCGGTTTGGGTGTGTTTTCAGAATAGGGCCTGAGTCTCGTACCAAGACCTGCGGCAAGAATGAGTGCCTTCATTTTTAGATGGTAAACAGTTAAAAGTGAATAGTTAATGGTAAATAGAAAAAATAATAAATAGAAAACAGTAAATAGTAACGAGTGAATAGTAACGTAGGTGTTCAGGGGTTCAACGTTCCATTCTCGTCCCGGGACTGCATTTGGGATGCGTATTTACGAGAAAAGCGTCAGCTTCGTCAGGCGTAATCCAAAACTTGGAGCAAAATTGGCAATTACTTGGGAAAATGAGCCTTTTTAACGAGGCCTTAGGGTCTTCTGCCTTCTTTGTCCTTAACCCTTAACCTGTGAACGGTTACAGGCAATTTAGGTATTTATGAATTCCGTCGGCATAAAATAATATTTTCTCGTTATCATCCGATCCCTTTACGCCATTGTAGTTAAAAAACTCTATCCCGTTATTGTAATTGATTATGGAAAGCGCTTCTTTTCGTTCGATTTCCTTCTTTTTGTACATACGATTTCCGATGGCTTCAATTTTTTTCAATCGTTCTTTGGCTTTAATGGAGTTTTGAGGATGTTTCATAAAATAGTTTAATACGATCCAGTATGATTCAAAATAGGGTTTCAGGAATCTTGAAAAAAGCTGAAGTTTTCTAAAACCGGAAGACGTCAGATTATAAGTGTCAGGCAACTTAGGATGCGGCATTAAAATGGCTTCGTCAATAAAAGCCTTGAGATTTTTTCGCACAAAAGATTCAGGAGTCATATCGACGTCATATGCGAATTCATATTTAAAGAAATATTGAAGAAAATTGTAGTCAGCGTGCAGATCAGATGCTGAGAACTGGAAGGCATCTTTAACAAGTATGGTAAGAGCGGCAATGGCTGCCGGAACGAAAAAGGAGATACAGTTGTTTTTGTAATATTCGAGGTTTGGGCGTTTGTTCACATTGACTTGGAATAACGCGTCGGCGTGCAGCGTGTCCGAGTCTTTGGTAACTTTGTCTATAAATTTTCTTTGCACATAAGTGTCAAGTACGCGCTCTATGGTATTAACATGGTCCATGAGAAGAGTGTCGGCCAGCTTGGCTTTTTGAGATAAAAGATAGTTCATATATGTTTCAACGTGAGACATAAGATGATCAAAAGAAAAACTTTTTTTGGCACAATTCAAAACAGCAGCTGCAACAAGGGCATGGGGCGTTACAACAGAAACACTGTTAATAGCGTTGATAACCCTGTGTCCTAAGTTACGGCAGAGAATGTTAAACTCTTTGGTCGGCATATCTTCAATGGGTGTGCCGTATTGAAACAAAAGATCTTTAAGAGATATGGGGTCATGGAATTGTATATAGATTCTTCCATACCTTTTATTTAAAAATTTTCTTGCTTTGATCACTTGCATAAAATTCTCGGGCTGCTTTTCTTTTCCCTCGATTTCGTTAAGGTATGCACTTTCTTCCAGAACCCTGTCGTAACCTATGAAAATCGGCGAAAAGATCAGGTCTTCACAAGCCCCGTTTTTATATGCGTTGAGAAGAATCGAGAGAAGCCCCAGTTTGGGAAGAATTAATTTGCCGGTTCGGCTTCGGCCGCCTTCGATGAAGAATTCAATATTAAATCCTTCAGCGAGTAAATTGTAAATATATTCTGCAAAAACCTTTGAATAGAGCACCGCCCCTCTGAATGTCCGCCGAATAAAAAAGGCGCCGCCCCATCTGAATATCGGACCCATTGGCCAGAAAGAAAGATTTTTCCCTGCGGCCACGTGTGGGCATGGCATGTTATTATTATACAAAAGATAAGAAAGTATCAGATAATCAATGTGACTTTTGTGACAGGGAATGAAAATAACAGGTCCTTTTTGTGACATGTTTTTTACGCGATTCAGGCCATCCTCGTTGATCGTAACCCCATCAAACAGGGTATTCAGAAACCATGTTAATGTCATGGAAGCCAGTTTAATCATAATGATATTGTAGTTGGCAGCTATCTCATCAAGAAAATCACTTGCTTTTTTTTGTACCTTCTGAATCGGGATATCTCGAGTTTTTGAATGGTGTTCCATAAAATTTTGGAGTCGTTCTCTTGTGAGGATGTTTTCCTTCATCTCTAATCTTGATTTTAAAACCGGTCCCGTGATGCTTTGACGATGTCGATTAATTTGAGACAACAGTGTTCGCCTTAATGCGAGAGCCTGATAATCGATATTTCTTTGTTGATTTTCTTCAAGATTAAGAAAAATTTTGAGGTTGATCGGTTCGGATGTTTCCACAAAAACTTTGCCCGGATTCTTGAAAAGCATGAACAGGCGTCTCATTATCCCGGGGTTTTCTTTGTTGCCAAAGAGAAAATCGATAATGCTCGGCATCGATCGATGAGGGTTTTTATCAAAAAACATAAGCTTTGGGACAAGAAAAATAGGACGATCGATGGCTTGTTGCATTTCGATAAGATATTGGACCGGATCGGTCTTCGCTTTTATAAACCTTCGATGGAAACCTTTCTGTTCAACAAGCGAAAGGAGAGCCGACCGTCCACTTAGAAGTTCCTTTTTTAAGTATCCCCTTTGATAAGGATCCGGAAGTCCAAAGTTATGGATAAAGTACTTGATGTGCGAAAATACGATCTTCCAAATGCGTGATATCGGCTGCCAGATTACCACGCGATAGTCGAAACCTATTTGAGGAAATGGAAGACGATCCTGTTTGTAACGCGTGTAATAAAAAAGATACCTAAAGTAACTTTTGTACTTGGTTACATAGACGACAATACCCTCTTTATGGAGGCGATTTAAGTCAAGGGTCTGTTCTTTGAAGACTTTTATGCCGGAAAAGAAAAGTTTGAGGATAAAGCTTGATATCGTACCGATATTATCATGGAGCTGGCAAAAATAATGATCATAATCGTCCTGAACTGTTGGGTCGATCTCTTCCTTTACGTTATAATTTTTCCGTTTTGATTTAATCCATTTTAGCATGGTGAAGTCCCAGTATGGCTTAATGACGAATGAGATAGATTTTAAAAAATGGTAGACTAAAATACAATAATTTACAAATATAAATTTTGTTTGTAACTTTTAAAGAAACATATCTTGTTGGAGCAGAATAGGACAGCGCTCA
>PKTV01000018.1 GCA_002868985.1 Desulfobacteraceae bacterium
CGGTTCAAGGTTTAAGGTTTAGGGTTCAAAGGCTGTGGTTACTTGGCAGCGCTCACTTTGTTACACAATGTTCCGTTAGTCTCTTTCACCCATCGGGTGAAACATTCTTATCACCGCTATGCGTCGAAATCTTTTTGATTTGAGCCAGTTAGAGTTTTTCAGCCTGGAACGGTGAACGTTGAACCACTCAACCCGAGTATATATATATGAAAAAACCCGTGTTTGACAAGCCTGAATAAAAATGCCCCAAAAAAACATTAAATGCAAACTGGAAAATTTATATCAAAGATATAATCAACCCAAATATATTCATCCGGATCCGATTGAGTTTCTCTATTTATACAGAGATATTAAAGACCGGGAGATTGTCGGATTAATTGCATCTTCACTGGCATATGGCAGGGTGAAACAAATACTAAAAAGCGTTTCATGTGTCCTTGACATGATGTTACCCTCTCCCTATCTGTTTCTTAGGAAAACGACGCATTCATCCATGTGTGAAGTTTTTAAGGGATTTAAACACAGATTTGCCAATGGAGATCATCTTGCGGCATTGCTTCAGGGTGCAAAAAACGTCATTGACCAATATGGTTCATTAAACGACTGTTTTGTTCGAGCGGTATCTGATGATGACAGGACCGTCATTCCTGCCCTGAATTTTTTTGCAACGGCGCTTACCGTCGGGAACACTAACCCCGGACACCTGATTGCTTTGCCTGAAAAAGGAAGTGCCTGCAAGCGGATGAATCTTTTTTTAAGATGGATGGTCAGAAATGACCGTGTCGATCCCGGTGGGTGGTATGGTGTGCCTGTGTCAAAACTCATCATCCCGCTGGATACTCACATGCACAAGATAAGCTTGAAACTGGGTTTTACTGCAAAACAACAGGCGAACATGCGCACCGCCCTTGAGATAACAGCCGGTTTTAGACAAATTATTCCTGATGATCCGGTAAAATATGACTTTGTACTGACCCGGTTTGGGATCAGAGACGATATGAATATAGATAATCTGTAACATGAATTTTGCACAAGTTGGAGGCTTTCATATGCAAGGCACTTAAGGATGAAGCCATAGTAAACTATTGCGAGTCCTTAATAACGCAGCAGATGAAAGCCTCCGGCTCGCCTTTTGGGTTAAAATTAATGAGAAAAAAAGATTATCATTCGATATGCCATTCGGACAAAATTAGCGATGATATGATTTTTGTTAAATCTTCTTCAATCAATTTGCAAAAAACTTCTCAGTAATTTTCATGCAAGATTCATGTTTGACAAAAAAGTACTTATATCTTATATCTACCCATTATGTCCGAAGCCATGATATCAAAAATACTCGCTGATAAAAAAAATCTGGAGCGCGTTCTTGACAACCTCAAGATCGGTATCGTTGCCCATGATTTGAACCGCCATATTTTTTATTTCAATAAGGAAGCCGAAAGAATAACCGGTTACAATAGGAAAGAAGTTCTGGGCAAAGATTGCCATAACGTTTTTGGAGAGCCTTTTTGCGGAGGACAATGTTCTTTTTCCGGCGACAAACCTGCTTTTGAAGACAAAAAGGAGTATTTAAACAATATTGTAACAAAAAACGGTGAATCCAGGCGCGTCGAAATGTCTGTCACGATGATAAGAGATAAAAACAATCGGAACTTCGGTGTCCTTGCTTCAATAGTAGATGTTACCGAAATTTTAAACCTTTCTATGAAGGCCCATGAACTGACCAGTTTTTCAGGCATTATCGCCAAAGACAGCAGTATGATGAAGGTTTTCCGGCAAATCCGGGATGTTGCCGGCTACGATTATCCGGTACACATATCGGGTGAAACCGGTACCGGAAAGGAACTGGTTGCCAGTGCCATTCATAATGAGAGTCGCAGAAACGGAGCACCCTTTGTTCCGATTAACTGCGGAGCGCTGCCGGAGAGTCTCATTGAAAGCGAACTGTTCGGTCATGTCAAAGGCGCTTTTTCAGGTGCCCTTCGGGACAAAAAAGGACGTTTTGAACTGGCTGACAAAGGCACAATTTTTCTTGATGAAATCGCTGACCTTTCGAAACCGATGCAGGTAAAGCTTTTACGTTTTTTACAAGATGGTATGTTTGAAAAAGTCGGGGGAGAAAATACGGTTCATGTGAATGTCAGGGTGATTAGTGCTACCAACAAGGATCTAAAAAAGGAAGTTCAGCAAAAAAAATTCCGCAAGGATTTATTTTACCGGCTCAATGTTATTCCTATCCATCTTCCACCACTTCGTGAACGGAGAAACGATATTCCACTACTTGTGGATCATTTTTTAAAGGAAGCAGGAGAGATGCATAAAAATATACCACCGAAAATTTCCAGGGAAGCGGTTTCCTTAATGATGGGGTATCACTGGCCGGGTAATGTGCGGGAGTTGCAAAACACCGTACAGTTTGCCATTGTGAATTGCAGTGGTGATACGATTTTTCCCAAAGATCTTCCTATGGAACTTAAAAATCAGAGCATCTTTGGCCCTTCTCGCGGAGCTTCGAGAAAACTAAATCTGGAAAACGTAAAAACCGCACTAATAAAAACCGGTGGTAACAAGGCAAAGGCTGCAAGAATTTTGGGTGTAGGCCGGGCCACGTTATACCGGTTTTTGGCCGACCGCCCCGATGCTGCCCAACGATAAGTTACAATTAAAAAGGCTCCTAAAAGGAGCCTTTTTAATTGATGATGTTTCAATGTTTCATCGGTTTAGGCCTGCTGATATTTTGCCTCCATTTCCCGGCGATCCGCCATATCCATCAGGACTCTGTCCCTGGCTTTGTCAATGCCGAGCTCTTTTCTCTTTTTATCGATATGCGCAATCATCATTCTTGCCATCTCATACGGATCGGGTGTAAAGCCCCATTTCCCAAGACCCTGTTCCTCCAGTCCTTCAAACAGCAGTTTATGGAACTTGGTCTCTTCAATAATAGGGAAGGTTACGCCGAAAACAGTAAACACACCCGATGCAACGAAATACTGACCAATGCAGATGGCTTTTTCGCTCATCCATTCGGGAGCGGCGCCCGCCACAGGTAGGTCAGCGAGGCTATGCCCAAGACCCCCTTCTTTGACCATGGCGGAAGCTGCAATAAGAATTCGGCTGTTGTCTACGCAAGAACCGATACCCAGAACCGGGGGCATCCCAACCGTTTCACAGACTTCATGTAATCCCGGTCCCGCGAGAATTGCCGCTTCAGGGGTGGTTAATCCGGCCTTGGCAAGGGCAATCTGAGAACAGCCGGTCTGGAGAACAAGGACGTCATTTTTAATTAACTCCTTGACCAGTTCGACATGAACCCAGTCCTGTTTTACCCTTGGGTTGGTACATCCGACGACACCGGCAACCCCCCGGATACGACCGTTGATGATATTGTCATTGAGTGGCGTATACGATCCTCGGAAAGTCCCTCCGAGCATATAATTAATATATTCGTGGGAGAATCCGTGGACACCGATGTTTTTAATTTTAGGGATTTCTATTTCTGATGTTCTGTTTTTGAACCTGGAAATGGCCTTGATGACGATTTCATCGGTACAGGCACTTGGATTATGTTCATTGAATTCGATGTGCTGTGCACCTTCGATATGGCATCGCGGATTGGTGGTGAGCAGCGGGGTACCATAACACTCAGCCACTTTGGCCAGGCCCTGTTTGATACACTGTACATCAACGGTCATGGCATCGACTGCACCGGTCACCAGTATGGTTTCCGTGGACATAAAGTTCCCTGCGTGAGGAATACCGTGACGCACCAGCATTTCAGCGCCTGAACAACACATTCCCACCAGATTTATACCCTTGGCGCCGGCTTTTTGGGCGGCTTCAACGAGTGACGGTTCATTCGCCGATACTAACATCGATTCAAAAAGGTTCGGTTCATGACCATGTACGATGATATTCACCTCGTCTTCTTTAAGGACACCCATATTCACTTCGATGCTGACCGGAGACGGGGTTCCGAAAAGAATGTCGGATATTTCCGTGGCCACCATTGAGCCTCCCCAGCCGTCGGCAAGCGCAGTTCGACTGCACTGTTTGGTAATGTTTTCATAATGCTGATCCACTCCCATATGGCTTCGATGCATCAGTTCCATAATTTCCCGCATGGCGCCCCTAGGGACAATACCCATCTTTCGCCAGGTTTCCAGTGTTTTTTCCGGAACCCGCTTGGCAAAGGGGATTTCCCCTTCCACCTGAGTATAGGTCCGCTCCAGTTCATTATACAGATCCATGGCAATATCATTCATTTCGCGCCCTTCCACTTCAATGCCGATGGATGCCGCAACGTCTTCGAGTTTTTGTGTATCTTTAATTTCGTAATCGGTAATATTACCATTTACCACTTCACGGAAAAGATCGAGCATGCTCATTCCGTGATCGGTGTGGGCTGCACCACCGGCAGCAACCATACGTGCAAAATTTCGAGACATGATCGTATCGATGGTTGCACCGCAGACCCCGACTTTACCATAGGGATCCCTGGCATTCAGTCTGCAGGGACCCATGGCGCAATGCTTACAGCATGCGGAATTTTCCCCAATAGGACAGGCTTTCATACTGGCCGCCCTGTCAAAGGCGGTCTCTACGCCGTCTCTTTTGGCTTTTTCCAGCATTTGTGCTGTAGCGTCACATATAGTAACGTCCTTTGGATTAATCTCCTTTTTTTTGGATAATGCTTTCTTTTCTTCCATTTTACCTCCTTTACGGAAAGAATAGTTTCAGAAATCGGGACCATCATCTTAATAATAATGGTTATTAATAGCGTAAAATAGAGTGCCGCTCCTTGTCAAGTAAAAAATACATCTTATTATCTATTAAAGAGTTAAGTCGCTCAAAAGAACGTTCTCATGTTTTGAGCTAAAAATATTTAGCAACGCCAATAAAATACAGCAGGCTGGAAAAGTTTATAAGGTAAAACCACAATTCGGGAGCGAAACCTGAGAAGATTAATTTCTAATGGTTTTAAAACCCTGTTGTTACTATTTTTAAATCAACACTTAATTTTTTTTCTAGTGGTTGTTTTTATAAGTTTCAGCATTACTGCAATCGCCAGTGATAATAAGGATAAAACAATGGCTGAACATCAATTGAAACCAAACCGGCTGATCCATGAAAAAAGTCCGTATCTCCTTCAACATGCATACAATCCTGTGGACTGGTATCCCTGGGCAGAGGAAGCGCTGGAAAAAGCACTTAAAGAAGATAAACCCATTCTTTTGTCCATCGGTTATTCTACCTGCCACTGGTGTCATGTTATGGAGGAGGAATCATTTATGAATTCCGATATCGCTGATCTGATGAATACCCACTTTGTTTGTATTAAACTGGATCGAGAAGAGCGGCCGGATCTTGATAGAATATACATGACCGCTGTAACCGCCATAACCGGTTCCGGAGGATGGCCTTTGAATGTATTTTTGACACCGGATCTCAAACCGTTTTTTGGCGGCACCTATTTCCCTCCGGTTCCAAAACAAGGAATGTTGGTATGGCCGGATATTCTAAGACTCATCGCCGTTGCCTGGAAGGATCCTTCCCAGCGAAACAAGCTTCAATCTTTCAGTTCGA
>PKTV01000126.1 GCA_002868985.1 Desulfobacteraceae bacterium
CAACCCATTGATTCACCGCAACCCCTATTCATAAATGTCTCAACATCATAAAATTAGAGATAATTCTTATCTTCTTATTAAGAATTTTACCCAAAAAATGAAATTCCCTTGAAGTTATCAACACAAGCTGGCATACGTAATGTGAACGCAAACTGGTATTTATATGAAGGAGGATATAATAGATGGCTAAAAAAATATTGGTGGCGATTGATGATTCTGAAAATGCGATACGCGCGGTTGAATTTGTGGCAAATACTTTTACCACTGATAACCGGATCACCCTATTTAACGTTGTTCAAGATACCGCAACCATGTGCGAAATGAACAGCCCTGAGCTAACGCCTTATTTTATATCTCAACAAAGCTCTTTTTGTCTGCTTGAAGAAAAAAAGAAAGACCTGGTTACTAAAGCTTTACAAAAAAGTAAAACCATACTTACGGATGCCGGATTTGAAGAAAAGAATATCACTATTAAAGCGGAAATTAAAAAAAGCGGCGTAGCAAGAGATATTATAAAAGAAGCCCAATCCGATTATAACATTATTGTCATGGGCAAAAGGGGCGTATCCGGAATTAAAGATTTCTTATTGGGAAGTATTTCTCAAAAAGTTTTCAATCTAGCTAAGGATGTTTCTGTTCTATTTGTAAACTAGTGACCAGCCATAAATGGCCCTTTTTGTCCTGCTCGTCGTTCTCCGCGGGTTTCCGGCTGCGACGTACAGACGTACGACTTCCTGTCCCGTGAACGGGGACCGCAAAATCTTGTGCGGCCTTGATCAGAACAAAAATTGCTCATTTCTGAATTGGACAGCCATTGTGTTCATTTTGGATTCATGGATGGACACGAATTAACACATCTTTTAATTCCATTTTTGTATGCTTAGCACCCTGATTGACTTTGTATGACCGTTGATCTATGCTTTTTAAAAAAATTTTTGAGGTAAATGCCATCGAAATCATAAAAACTGCAAAAGATATGCAAGCGCGTTCTGATAAAGTGCGCTGTCAGGGCAAAACCATTGTTTTCATTCCCACCATGGGATTTCTCCATGAAGGGCATCTATCTCTGATGAGAGAAGGTAAACAATACGGTAATGATATCGTTGTCAGCATTTTCGTAAATCCCACACAGTTCGGCCCCGGTGAAGATTTAGAGACCTATCCCAGGAATTTTGAAAAGGATCTCGAACTGCTCAAAAAAGAAGGCGTCAATGCAGTGTTCGCTCCGGAAGCCGTTGAAATTTATGGGGAACAATTTCAGACCTATGTTGAACTTGAAAAACTTCCGAATCATCTTTGTGGTCTTTAAAGGCCTGTATTTTTTAAGGGTGTTGCAACCATTGTGACAAAACTGTTTAACATTGTTAAACCCCATGTAGCGATTTTTGGCCAGAAGGATTATCAGCAGCTTACGGTAATACGCCAAATGGTGCGTGATCTTAATTTCGATATAAAAGTTGTCGGAGCTCCCACGGTCAGAGAGTCAGAAGGGCTTGCCATGAGCTCGCGCAATACTTACCTGACACCGGAGCAGCGGATTAGTGCTCTTTCATTAAACAAATCATTGAAAAAAGCTCAAGCGCTTGTTGAAGATGGCCTGCAGGATGCCGCTAAAATTATCGACACAGCAGCTAAGTTGATTCTATCCCATCCGGAAACCGAAATCGATTATATCACCATCTGCAATCCGGAAACCCTTGATGATATGAAAACCATCGACAGACCGGCCCTGATGGCCCTTGCCGTAAAAGTCGGGAAAGCTCGCCTGATCGACAACATGATATTGAAACCCTAACTCATCTTACTATGGAGCACAAATCCTACTCGGCATTTTTGATTGATATGCACACTTTGATATCAAAACAGAAAAAGTTGTAAGTGCCTAAAATGAAATAAAGTTATGGAATTATTTGGCCAATTATATTTTAATGATAGCGCGTTGGCGCTACCTCAACGTCCCCGATGAATACGGGATAAATAGGCACTTGTTGAAGGTTTCGGCAACATTTCCATTGGTATTGATTATATCAAGTATCTATTTACTTATTAGTAATAATCGAATCATGACCCAAAGGATGAATCAATGAGTACAAAAACATTCGCTGAAATTAATCTGAACAATCTGGTTCACAACATCAACGCCATCAAAGAAAAAGTAGCCCCATCTGAAATCATCCCGGTAGTAAAAGCCAATGCTTACGGCCACGGTGCCGTTGCCGTAACCAACCGCCTTGTAAAAGAAGGTTTTACACGATTTGCCGTGGCACAATTTCAAGAAGCCATGGAATTGCGAGACAGCGGAATATCCCATCCGATACTGATTTTTGGGCGACTGTTTCCTGATGAAATTTCAGAAGCCATAAAAGCCGGTTTTAGAATCAGTCTGTTCGGGATAGAAGACATTCGCTGGATTGAAAAGGCCGGACAGGAACAACCGGCGAATGTGCATGTGAATGTGGAAACCGGCATGGGGAGAATCGGTGTCCTTTTTGATCGGGAACCTGACTTCTTTGACGTGCTTTTGGCATCTAAACACTGTGTTTGGGAGGGACTCTATTCGCACTTTTCCACTTCGGATGAAACAGACAAAATGTACGCAAACCTACAGTTGTCCAGATTTCAGGATATTCTTTCCCGATTGAAAGAAAAAGGCAAAACACCGGCCATCATTCATATGGCCAATAGCGGGGCGGTTCTGGATTTGCCTGAAAGCACGTTTGATGCGGTTCGACCCGGTATTTTGTTATACGGTCATTATCCGTCATCAGAAACCTCCCGCTCAATAAAAATAAGACAGGTCATGACCTTGAAAACATTTGTGGCGCATATCAGAAAAATCCCGGCCAATTTTCCGGTAAGCTACGGCAGGAAGTGGACAGCGGAAAAACCCACAACCATTGCCGTTCTACCCATCGGTTATGCCGATGGAATTCAGCGAAGTCTGACCAATATCGGAAAAGTTCTGATTAAAGGAAAACGTTACCCGCTGGTGGGCCGGGTCACCATGGATCACATTATGATCGATGTCGGGGATGATCCGATAAACCCCGGAGATCCAGTCGTCATATGGGGAGAAGAACCCCAAGGCGTTATCCAAGCCCTGGATGTTGCCCAAAGCATTGGAACCATACCCTATGAGTTGACCTGTGGCGTATCCAGTCGAATTAAACGGATCTATGTTGGAAAAGCATAAGACGTGGCATGAAATGTCTTGTAGTATATTATCCTAAAAAGGAACCTAATCTTGTACCTGGCACAAACAACAGTTCACGGTCAAACCCACTATTCTATTCGTGAATCCTATTTACATCAAAACCGATTTTTGAGCCGGAATCTTTTTGACATAGGCACCGATCCCGCTCAATACATCGTTTATCCGGGTGGAAATTCATTTTACATCCACGAATCCATAGAAGAACAATTGAATGATCTGGAGGTCTACCCCAAAGACGATGAACTGGAGGATATCTTCTGGCGTTTTCTGGACCCGGCCATCAGAAGAGCCCTGGAAACCTTTCGAAACCGTCAAAATAACTTAAAACGTCGGAAATTCCCCAAAGCAAGAGATACGGCGAAAGCAGCAAAGTTCCACATCTTTGATCAGCGTCGAATCCTCTACTTACGATGCGGGCGGACGAATCAGCAGAATATTGCCTGCGTGCCGCATAAGCTGTTCCGGGTTCTAACGGATAAATCCAGAGATGAAATCGAACAGATGTTCATGGAAATGGAAAAAATCCTGGCGGTCCGGGAATATAAAACCTACGCATATGTCATTTTTAGCCTGAAGGATTTCTTCACCCAGTGGTTTGCCCAAACCGCACCCAAATTGCTGGACCAAAAGGTGGTGGATGAGCACTTTTTGGAGGAAATTTGTCGTCTGAACAGCGACCTGGCATTTTGGGGAGGCATGGAAACCGGTGATAGCCTGAATGAATACCTTGTTCGTTATGCTGTCATGTATTTCGACTACGACTACGCCCAAAAATCATTTATTGAAGAATATATTCGAAATTTTATCAACAGTCGAAGAGATTACCATCCACCGTTTACATCTCAGAAGTCTAATCTGGAAGAGGCCGGTGTTCTGTTCAAAGAAACGCCGGAGGAGTTGAAGAAAATGACCCGAAAAGACCTGGTCCGACTTTACCGAAAACGGATTCAAAAGCTTCATCCAGACAAAGGCGGTAACCACGACAAATTTATCAAGCTGACCCGATCATATCACCACCTTCTCAAAACCAAGACTTAAGATTCAAGTTTGGCATCCTTAATTTTAACCTAAACTGCGCGCTCCATTAAGGTTTAAGCAACTCCAATAAAACGTCGCAAACCAGGGAAATTTTCAAGATAACATCTTAATTAAACGAAAAGTGGCATACCCAGCCAACGTGTTTCATTTCAGCAGTAATTTTTGGGGAAGCTGAGGTCCATTGTTTTTTTTGTTTTCAAGCACTTCCATTGCTTTATCATAGGAAATGACTTCTCCTTCTTTATTGAACACCGTTTTATCATCAAGGATAATGAGGCCGGATGTTTCGATAACCCTTTGTTTATATTCCCACTCTCTCTGTATGTTGAATTTTTGGAGTTTAAATTGCCAGTAAAGCCAGAAAATTAAAAAAATCAACCCACCGGATACCAGCACACAAAGAAGGATAAAAAGATAAAATGCCGTTTTTTCACCAATATGCCCCAACACCTTTAAGATCACATCAAGTTTAAACAAAACAACAGAACCGATCCCCAAGATGAATAAGCCGGCAAGAACCGGCACCTGTTGAATGATGGTAAAAAGAAACTTGAAGCTATGTCCGAACCGTTTCATCTTGGTCCCCACAAAGGGACTCTCTTCAAGATCAAAAGCTGACTGTTGACTGCCGTATAAATAGTAGTTAAACCCGATAACAATAAGACCGATAATAAACATCAGTACAACCGGAGCCATAAAAGATACGAAAAAATATTGCTTCCAGGGAAACGGCCCTTTCTCGGCACCCATGGAGCCGATAAAATGGGCGATGAATATAACGAATTCAATGCCCCCAACCAATATAAAAAGAGTATCGAAATACTCTTTGATTTCCGTTTTTTGAAGAATGCCGGCTATGCCGGTCATCTTCTTAAATCCACTGCCTTTCATGAAATCGTCCTTAATCATAAATAATACATGAATAAACTGTCGTTAAAATATTTCCAAATTCACCAGGTTGTGTAAATCCCGAGCCTTTAAATTATGCGACTGTCTTCAATAGAGCGATGTTAATTCGTAAGTTTTTCTTAATACTCAAAAGCAAGTTTTTTGTCAAACCTGTATTCGGAACGCCGAATGCCGAAATTCCCGAAAAGCGTCGGGAAATCGCACTGGATCATTTGGCTAAACCTCTTCGGCGCGCAAAACAGTTCAAAGCGGCCATGGATGTTCCGACCATTACGCCGCCATTTCTTCATTTCTTTCCGGTTGCCGGAGACACCGAAAGACGAACAAAAGCACCCAATTTGACTCCAAGGTCAGGTTGTCTATCGTAGAAAACGGTCTCGGTAACGAAATTGTTTTGCGAAA
>PKTV01000125.1 GCA_002868985.1 Desulfobacteraceae bacterium
AAGAGCACCGGCCACACGGACACCCGCCTTTAAATGTTCACAACCATAACCTTCAAGGGAAAGGGTTTTGAATTGAGCAACAAGCCTCTCACGTCCCCTACCGAACTTAAATGCGGTGTCAGATAAAAAGGTTATGGATCGGTCCGCCATGGCATTTAGAATCGGTGAAAAAAACCGGTCGCTTTTGGACGATTCCGGCAAGAGAACTTCGCTGGGCGATATTCGAAGTGTCTCGTCAACAACCGAATTCATATCATGGGACTCCGTAACCCGGAAAACTCCGGTTGAAATATCCAAATAGCTGAGTCCGGCAGTATCATCGCTGCGGGCCAGAGCAAGAACATAATTATCTGACTTTTCATCCAGTAGTTCATTGTCAAGGATCATACCCGGAGTGATAACACGTACGACTTCCCTTTTGACCAAACCTTTAGCCAGGGCAGGATCCTCGACCTGATCACAAATTGCAACTTTGTAACCCTGGTCTATAAGACGGGCGATATACCCCTGGACAGCCTTGTACGGCACACCGCACATGGGAATCGGAAATTCATCTTTCTTGTTCCTGGAAGTTAAGGTGATTTCAAGGGCCTTGGATGCAACTTCGGCATCCTCAAAAAACATTTCATAAAAATCTCCCATCCTGTAAAAGAGTATCGTATCCGCATACTTTTCCTTGATGGACAGATACTGTTTGATCATGGGAGTTTTCTTCAAATGTTTCATATGTCTCAAACAAATAAAATCACGAAAACACGAAAAAAAGAAAGCACAAAAACCATCATCTTTTCCGTGTTTTCGAATTTTCGTACTTTCGTGATAAAAATTTTTAGGTTTCCCCGATTCAGCTTCAATGAAGACGGGATCTCCGTTACACTATGACCGGTATGTACACCTTTATTTTTTAAAGAATTAATCAAAGATTTAGGTCGTGCCGGTTATGTTTTGATCTTCGGGCGCTGTTTTGCTGTTAAACGCGCTACCCTTTAATGAATCAATCTCTTTTTTAAGTACTGAAATTTCTTCCAGTTGAGAAGTGGCTGCGGCGTTTAAATTTTTGATTGTCTTTTTCGATTTGAATCGTTCAGAAAGACTGATGAAAGAAGCGACCAAAAACCCTGCGAGAAAAAAAATAAGAAAATAGACGGCATTTGGTAATTCCTTAATCTGAAAAGGTTCCGTAAAGAAAAGATTTATCTGAATGCCTTGTTTTGCCAAAAAATAATCTTTGTTTGAAAAAAAGATAATTGCGATAAAGCCGAGAAAGATTATCCAGAGAACGAGCTTAACTTTTTTCATTTTTATCTCCTTTAGTTTCAGCTTGTTAAATCAATTTTATCAAAGTATGGCTTTAGATTATTGCAAGTGGCCTGCAAATGCTCCGGTATGACACGTACATCGGCAAATACGGTCAAGGCATTGGTATCACCGAACCACCTTGGGACAATATGGAAATGGAGGTGCTCTTCAACACCGGCGCCTGCCACTTTCCCAAGGTTAAGCCCAACGTTGAAGCCGTCTGGATTCATCACCTTTTTTAATATCCCCACAGACTTCTCAACGGTCTCAAGAAGATCTCCCATTTCGTTTTTACTCAACTGTTCCAGCAAGGACAAATGACGGGTTGGGGCGACCAGCAGATGGCCGTTGATGTACGGATATTTATTCATAACGACCATCGTTACCTTTCCTTTGTATAAGGTCAGGTTATCCTGATCTGAAAGCGCTCTGCAAAAAATACATCCCTTTTCCTTTTCGCCCAGAATATATTCCATACGCCAGGGCGCCCACATGGTTTTCATATGATATACTCCTCATCCGGTGTTTGGTGTTACCTGTCCATCTACCCTTTTCAAGCTCAAAACTCAACCCTTTTCTAATCTAAGCGGTACGACTTTCAGGTCACCCCAAATACCGACGTCATCACCGATAATGACGACGATTCCCCTAACGCCTTCAATATGTTTCCCAAAATCGATGGCCGGCTGGATTTGGGTTTTCGATGTTACTCGATTTCCGATGGACGTTGCAGCGGCATCAGCAAGGGAACAAGAGTCTGACACCACACAGACGGCATCCGCCTTTCCAAGGCTTAACGAATGGCCAACGGTTCCCGATGACGTGCATATGGATATCGGTTTCTTCCTTGATTCAACACAAATTCCAATACGCAAGCTTAAAGGAGAGGCACCCGCAAAAATACCGATGGTAAAAGGATTATCCAACCTTAAAAAGACATCCCCACCATTTTCCACTACCACTTCATCGCTATGTTTTAGCAGACCGCTTCCCACATGTTCGGCAACTGCACCGGCAACTGCTGCCATTGGGCCGACGCCGGCCTTTTCACCCGCAAGCGCCATCTCATTGATAATCATCGATTCAGGACCCTGGACACGCCATGGCTTTAGCGTCCGAGCAAATTCAGGATACCTTTTTATGTAGCTTTCTATATATCCTCTCTTTTCTAAAATCAGCTCCCTTGTAATGCCTTCGAGGGGTTTTAAAGCTTGTACAAATAGATCTGTTTCTTTAACGGTGACTCTGAAATCGACCAGATGGTCTTTTAAGACCAGATTTCGATAAGACCGCTTCTGAGATTTAAATTTTTCGTTTTGCTTATGCGGATGTTTGGATTTTTTCATACTGAGTGCTCTAATTCATAAATACGATGACGCATTTTATAACAGGTCATCGCATTCAACATGGCGAAGAATCGTAAAAGTGACTAAAGTTTGAAGTGAGCTAAAGTGAGCTAAAGTTGTGGAATCCGCCTACGGCGAAGCCAATTTAAACAATGGTAGAATACCTTAACTTTAGACACTTTAGTTCACTTTAGGCACTTTAAACTTTTTTACTTGCTGGTAATTTCCGGTCGCATATCTTCAGGACACTGTCTTAAAAAATACTGATCTGTCATGCCGGCGATAAAATCCCTGACGATTTCCTCTTTACAGTGATTTTGAATATAATCTTCAGACATATCTTCCAAAAAACCCTTAAATATCACGGATGAACGATTTTCATTTTCAATATCATCAAGATACTTTTCAAAAAGTATCCCGAAAAGTGTTTTTATGGTGTCTGTCTCTTTTTTTATTTTTGGGTTCATGTAGATACGCTCAAGGTTGAAATCCTTCAGTCGCTTTAATGCTTCGGATATTTTCTGACTGAAAGCAATGTAAGTGTTTTGAAAGCTGGTGTTGATAACATCTGTGACAAGATGATAAACAATGGTTCCGTTTGTATTCCCGAGAACATCCACACTCTCTTTTGGAAGATCAGATCGTTTAATCATATTGAGCCGGATGGCATCCTCTATGTCACGACCGATGTAGCTGATCGTATCTGCCATCCGGACCACACATCCTTCCAGAGTCATGGGCATGAGTTGGGGCAAAGGATTTTCCTTTTTCAGCACCATCTCATTTTCTAGCATTTCAAATGTCTTGTTTCGCTCAGGTTTAAGAATCTGATTATGGACTTCTCCATCATGACAAAGTATCCCGTCCAGAGTCTGAAGGCACAGATTCCATCCTTTACCCTTTCGTTCTACACGGTCTAAAAACTGAACGCTCTGAACGTTGTGGTGGAAATCACCAATACCGCTGGCTCTGCAAAGTTCGGATAAAAACCTTTCGCCGTCGTGTCCAAAGGGGGTATGCCCGATATCATGACCCAACGCAATGGCTTCGATTAAATCCTCGTTTAACCCCAGATAACGTCCAATGCTTCTTGCAATTTTAGACACCAGTTGAACATGCAGAACCCGGTGTGTAATGTGATCATGGTGAATCAGATAAAAGACCTGGGTTTTGTCGATATATCTTGTGTAGGCCCGCGAATGCAGAATACGATCCACATCCACTGAAAACGTCTGGCGATATCCCTCTTCAAGACGCGCATCATGGACTCGGCGCATTCCGGTGTTACTCAATGTGGCCACCGGTGACAATATCTCGGCTTCCCGCTCTTTCAGCGCCAGGCTGATGACGTTAAGATTTTGGTCTTTAAATGTGTCCATTCTCGATCATACGCTCCATAAGTTTGATGTAATCCATTCCTGCCTTGCGAAATCCTTCTTTCCCGTATTTCATATTGGCCTCAAGAACATAAAGTGCTCCGTTATCGTCAACGATGTCGATCCCAACATCATTCCACTGACATTTTCGTGCAGTATCCAGGGCAAGATCAAGAACCTTTTGCGGAACAGGGTCGAAACTGATGGTAGCACCAACTGCGACATTGCTTCTGAAATCATCGGGAGGCGCGATGCGCCAGTAGGCATGCACAATCTCGTTTCCAATAACCACCACTCGAATATCTCGGTCCGACGGTATATATTCTTGGATATATGCCACGGTTGTCAGGCTGCAGTATGATAAAAGGTCTTCCGGGTTGCGTATCAAGTATACGCCTCTTCCCATTGCCGATCCCCTTGGAATTTTGGCGATAAATGGAAATTTAAAATGATTGTGAATTTTGCTTTTTTGGCGCTTCCCATAAAATACCCTCGTTTTAGGATGTGGTATTTCGAGAAGATCAAACAAGGCGGTCTGCTTGATCTTGTCCTGTACACATTTGTAGTTATGATAACTGGGAAATGTTTCTTTTCCCATGGCGTCAAACAGTTCGGCATAGAACGTGGTCGGATAGTATATTTTTCGGGCATTGCGGATCATGCCCGCTTCTTCGGGGCTGTAATCACTGAAATTCGGCCGAACACCAAGGGTAATGACATTTTTACAGTCTTTGAGGCGGGCCTCAAGCGCGATAACTTTTTTAGATTTTTTCCATGTCATTTAAATAATCTTTTTATAATGTCACGACTCCGCTGAATATGGCTTCCAGACCAGTATATTCGTCGGCAATGACTGCACGTGTGGAACGCGTCCTGGGTTTCCCAGATATAATCAGGGACCTTTCCCCGAACAGCATTTTTTTCAACCCACCGGATCGATGCGTTGCACTGGATGCATCTTGAAAAAGGTCGTATATCCTCCTTTGCAATGCCCAGCGCTAAAACGACTTCCCGAAGCTGTTCAAATGGATGGTTCGAAGATATAAAAATACGCTCTTTTGCGATGTTCATGTTCCGGATTCGTTTTGTGCGGGTGAGCAAGATTCGGCCTTTCGCTGTATCAATCAATTTTTCTCCGGCAACATTTGCCGCATAAACGGTATCAAAGCCGAGTATTCGAAGCCATTTCGAGAGCTTCCCCAACGTCATCTCTGCAACAAAACGTATCTCATTTGCACTATCCATTGTTCCATAAATTGGAAATTCTGCGCTATTTATTGCAAAAAACGTAATCGTTTAAACAAATCGATTTCATTGGTCTTCGCTTTCAGCTACGCCCAACGAGAAGGAGCTTCAGGTATGATTAAATTTTTGGCTGGAAGCTGTCTGGGTGGATTAGGGACCATTTTGAAAGAGCCATCGGCGATTTATCTTTATGGATTAAAGTCCCTTTTAGAGCAGAGACCTTATGAATAGCCCGGGCAGGTTCTTTCATTACGAGCCCTTATTCACGAGTTCTTTCAGCAAAAATTTAATTATAC
>PKTV01000418.1 GCA_002868985.1 Desulfobacteraceae bacterium
ATGGTTCTTTCAAAACGATCCCTAATCCACTCAAACAGCTTCCAGCTAAAATTAATTATACCTGAAGCTCTTTTTTGAAATCGATTTGCTTCAAAGGGCTAACCTATTATAATAATTAAAGATTTACGCCATTGAATCTCAAAATGAAAAAAATCAAACAAAACCCCATGTACCTCTATCTGATGGTGTTGACCATCAGTTCAACAATAGGACTGCAGGCATGGCGAACGTTGTTCGATAATTTTGCCGTTAGAGTGGTTGGCCTGAATGGGGATCATGTGGGGATTATTCAGTCGGTCAGAGAAATTCCGGGTTTTTTGGCTTTGCTTGCGGTGTTTGTCATCATGCTTATTAAAGAGCATCGCCTATCCGCCCTGTCCATTCTGATTTTGGGAATCGGCGTGGCCGCCACCGGGCTTTTCCCTTCATTCGGCGGTCTTCTGGTAACGACCCTGATCATGAGTTTCGGCTTTCATTATTATGAAACAACCAATCAATCGTTGACCATTCAATATTTTGACAAAAACACCTCTCCATGGGTATTCGGCAAGCTTCGCGCACTTTCTGCGGCTTCGAACATCGGAATCGGCATCTTTATCTATTTGGTCGCCTCTTTTCTAAATTTCACTCAATTGTATCTGCTCATCGGAGGATTGATTGCAGCTGCAGGGATATGGGGGTTTTTTCAAGACCCCGTGGATCAAAATATTGTTCCACAGCGAAAAAAAATGATTTTCCGCAAAAAGTACTGGCTGTTTTATTTTCTCACCTTTATGGCCGGGGCCAGGCGCCAGATTTTCATCGCATTTGCCGTTTTTTTACTGGTAAAAAAGTTTCATTTTACAGTTCAGGAAGTGACCATCCTTTTTGTCATCAACAATCTGATCAACTATTTTATCAGTCCGCTCATCGGCAGGTCCATCATTCGGTTCGGTGAAAGGGCCGTGCTTTCTTGTTAATACTTCAGCCTGATATTTATTTTTCTTGCTTATGCCTTCGTACAGTCAAAATGGATTGTGGCGATGCTTTATATACTGGACCATATTTTTTTCAATTTTGCCATTGCCATTCGCACCTATTTTCAAAAGGTTGGGGACCCGAGGGATATCGCTCCGAGTATGGCGGTGGGATTTACCATCAATCACATTGCCGCCGTGGTCCTTCCTGCTGTCGGGGGATTGCTGTGGGTTATTGATTACCGTATTCCATTTATCTTCGGCGCATTTTTGAGTATGATTTCCCTGATTGCGGTACAACAGATCCGAATAAAATCCTCATAAGAGCAATAGCTGACAATTCTCCCCTTTTATGCTATATTTTGAAAACTTAACTGTTTGGGTCTTTAAAACAGATCGATGTTAAAGGGGCTTCAGATCGGGTTAAATTTTTTCTGGAAGCTGTTTGAGTGGATTAGGGATCGTTATGAAAAAACCCTCATCGATTTAAGGTCATACGAACCTATTGGCTTAAACCACTTCCCTTATCAAAAGATAAGACCGGTTTTTTCATTACGAGCCGTTATCCACGAGTTCTTGCAGAAAAAATTTAACCCGATCTGAAGCGACCATTTTTCAAGAATCTAAACTCTTATCATAAAACAAATTTTGGCAAGGATCTTGAGAATGAAAATCCTGCTGATCATTATCGGATTGATTTATGCCTTGAGCCCATATGACATTGTTCCTGATTTTCTCATGGGCTGGGGCTGGCTCGACGACATCATCCTTTTATACATTCTGTGGCGGGTCTTTAAAACTATCGGTCAGAAACCATCCTATTTCCAAAACTTTTACCATCAAAGCCGCCATTCATCTCAAAAGGACACCCATGGAACGAATCATTTCCAAGAAGGGAATGCGTCAAGGGATCCTTACGCGGTGTTGAATGTTCCAAAAGATGCATCACAAGAAGAAATAAAGAAAGCCTACAGGGAGCTGGCCAATAAATATCACCCGGACAAGGTGCATCATCTGGGCGATGAATTTAGGGAACTGGCAGAAAAACACTTTAAGGAAATAGAGGAAGCCTATCGGGAATTGATTCCCAAATAATGGGGATAAAGGAAGGGAAGGCGTGAGCGAAAAAGAAAAAAAAGAAGTTGTGGTGCCCAAAGAAAAAGCTGTCTTTTGGCTGGACGCATACGGACGATGGCATAATGAACATGGCATGTTTGAGCATAAAAAAATTATCAGCTACTTTCATTCTTCGATTCGAAAGGATGCCGAAGGGTATTATCTTTTTCAAAAGCACGACGACCACACCATAGAAAAGGTTTATTTCAAATACGAGGATACCGCGCTGTTTGTTTTTGACGTCAAAACACAAAATGATTCCGAAAAGATCCGACTGATCCTGAATACGAAAGACGAAATTCCCCTGGCCCCGGAAAACCTTTTCGTTCAAAACGACAATCTGTATATGGAGCACGCCGGCGATCGGATCAAATTTATCGACCGGGCGATGATGAAACTGGCCCATCGATTGAAATTCGATCAACATCGATATGGCATCGAATTAAGCGGCAAAACCTATGACATCCCTATTCGCAAAAGTTAAATTTATGTGTTGAACGCTTGTTTTAAATTTCCCAATCAAGATTTTCAATAGTGACAACTAAGTATCGTATACAACAGTTTCATATTTCAGTATCAATTGGATTGAAAACCTCAAAGTGATTGGTCGCATAGTACTTTACAGGGTTACCCTCGTGGTCAATCACGGTGACGTTTATCAGGTCTCCGGCGTTGATGTCGGGCGGGTCGGATTGTCTGGATTCGGCCAGCCGCCATGCCATTCTCCATATCGCTACCTCTGATAACCATAGCCCGTCATCAAGGTCCGGGAAATAATCAGTAACGATTTTACCCTCAACCCGCCTTTGAAATTGAATGCGATAACCTGTCCGTTTTTTAGCCCAACCCGCGTCAATGATCTTATAGGCTTGTTTTGTATTCATTTATCCCTCCGTATGAGACTGTGGCATGTTTTTGCTGGTATAATGGACCTGCATCTGGGGCATGGCCAGGGTGATGCCTTCCTGGTCAAAACGCAGCTTGATTTTCTCGAGCAGTTCACGGGTAATCACGAATCGCTTTAAGTTATCTGCCCATCCCCGGCCCGACAATTCGACATAACCTTTGTTAAGGCTCATCAGATATACAATCGGCCGGGGGGTGGGATGCACCCTGGGATCTTCAACCATAATGGTTTCCAGAATCTGTTTGGCCTTCATGAGGTCTTGATCGTATAAGATATTAATCTTCAGTTCAAATCTTCGGGTCGGGGTAAAATGGTAATTGATGACGATATCATCGAGGATTTTACGGTTGGGGACAAACACCGTTTTACCATCGAATGTCTTCAACCGGGTGTTCAATAAGGTAGTGGCTTCGACTTTTCCCAAAAGGTCCCCGGCCATAATCGTATTTCCGACTTTGAAAGGAAGCGTTGGAATGAGTGGGCGGAACACCATGATCATGCCGATGGCAGCCAGCGTGAGAATGATTAAAAATCGCATAACAGGCCTCGGTGCAACACCAAGATAAATAGCAACAGAGGTTATCAATAAGGCGGCCATGAGCACGGTAATGACGTTGCGTATAGTGGCTCCCTTGGCAGGGCTGATGGGAACCTTGGTGCCGGCTCGCTTTAATCCTTTATTAATCCATTTAATTAAAATGAGTCCGAACACGAACGCTGCGAATGCAATCACCCACTCCCGGCCGTATAAAGACATTGTGCTTTCAATTTGTGCTATTTTTACAGAAAAGCCTTCCATTGTTACCCTCCTCAATTAAATTTTAAACAAATCTTCTGTGAGAGTCTTTTCAAGCCGATTCACGCGTTTCTATCCTGCTGGAAACGTCAGAATCAGAGCTGCACAACCTATGCTGGGGTGTCTAAAGGCGGAAAAACGCAATGATCAATCCGAGAGTCCATTTACGATTGATGTCACTGTTGTCGATGCAAAACCAATAAACCTGGTAACGAACGGCAGCAAAAGGTTTATACGGTTTCTGTTTGCTCCAAATCACTTTAAAGGAGATCGGGCTTATATTCGAACTCTCTCCTTCAGATGGACGAAGGCTCAGGGAATTTTGCCGTTGACCCGTAAACAAACAGCGAGTGTATTTTATCCCAGAAGTCTCCTCCCAGAATAAAGAAGCTTGAAATTAACATCGTATCACCAATGATATTGACAATCAATCCCTGTAAATCATAACCTGGAATTATGGTTGGGACATACGGCGCCAGCCAGCCGAAAAGAATGGGGAGTATAAACATGACCAGACCGATACGATAGCGGGTAGGGCTCACCTTGTCCTCCGGACCATGTTTCTTTAAAAAGGCAAAAAATCGTGCTTTAATATGATTGTAACCGGGCTTACCCATGATAGCGATCGCCACGACACTAAATAGTTCGGGAATGCCCACGGCAAGACATGTCGAGATAACGGCTTTCCATTTTGTCGGCAGTTCGGAAGCGGTAACCAGGGGGATTAACAGGGGACTTAAGAAACCGACAACAAATAGAATAAGACCCAGGCGCAACCGCCAACGCGTCTGGTTTGATTCCGTTTCGGCTATTATTCCTGCGGTCATGGGGTGACTCCTTTTCCAGAGACATCTTCAGGAGGATCACCTGACGAGCCGACGTCTGTGGTCTTTTTTTCCAGCAGTTCACGGACACCCACACCCCAATGGCTCAGGGCCCGCGAGACATCGCCTATATTTGCGTCCAGAATTTCAAGCCGATCCTGATTGACGACCTTGACAGACCCGGAAAAAGCCGTGGGGGCCCAGGGTTGAAGCACGGTCAGATATCCGTTTCCGTGATCCTCGACGATGTAAACAATTTCACGTTCACCGGCCGGAAAATTTAACACCGCCGTTTTGAACGCACCGTCCTTTCCTGCTTCTGTAAACCCGCTGGTCAGGCTCTTTAAGGCCTTATAGACAGGCAGACGGTCCAACACAGTACGCTCGATCCAGCGACCCAAGCGCCTCCCATTTTCGGAACGCAACGCAAGTCCGATCACAAAGGATACACCCATAATCAGAATCAGCCCCATTGCCACAGGATGATTAATCTCGTCAAACGTCCCTTTTGGAAACAAATCCGCAATAGGTGTCGCCAATGCCACGATCAAACCCAACGCTTCGGACAGGAGCAGATAAAGAAGCAGTACCGGCAGCAGGACGAAGAGACCGCCCAGCGCGGTAGTCTTTAAAAACTCTATTAATTGTTTCATTTTAAAAATCGCACCTCCTTTCACTTCATCCGAACAAAAAGAACGTCAAAATACTGCCGTGAAACCGCATGAAAGTAGTACCCCAAAAGCGCATCTTTTTCTGACATGTACACCAGCGTGTAAGCAGACCCGGGATACCCGACGCCCCGCCATAAGACCCGTGTTCAGCGAACTTGTTTTTTACCCACCCATAATCACTGGCATCACTGTAACAGCATACCAAATCAATAGGCGGGCGGCACGCTGACCATGCCGCCCGCTG
>PKTV01000092.1 GCA_002868985.1 Desulfobacteraceae bacterium
CTTCACAAAGTCGGTTGTCTGGGGCTGTGTGCAAGAGATGTTCTTGTTGATGTATTCATAAACGGCGCCAAGTTCACATACCAGCATGTCACGCCGGAAATGGTCAAAGAAATCGTGGACAAACATCTTGTTGGCGGTCAACCTGTTGAGAAATGGCTGGTGGATGAGGAGTACCAAAACTACCACAGGAATCAGAAAAAGTTGCTCCTTAAAAATTGTGGTCGAATAAATCCTGAATCCATTGATGCATACATGGATGTCGGCGGGTATGCAGCTGCCCAAAAGGTCATGAATATGGATCCGGTCGAGGTGATCGAAACGATCAAAGCTTCCGGACTCAGAGGCAGAGGGGGAGGCGGATTTCCTGCGGGAATCAAGTGGGAGACCTGTCGAAGGGCTGAAGGTGACATCAAATATGTGATCTGTAATGCCGACGAGGGGGACCCGGGTGCGTTTATGGACCGGGCGATTCTTGAAGGAAACCCCCATGCGGTTATCGAAGGGATGATCATCGGGTCGTATGCCATAGGATCTGTCGAGGGTTTTGTGTATATCAGAGCTGAATATCCTCTGGCTGTGGAGCGTCTTCGTACGGCGCTCAACCAAGCCAGAGAAAGGGGATTCTTGGGAGAAAATATTTTTGGGAAAAACATCCGCTTCGATATCAAGGTTGTTCTGGGCGCAGGCGCTTTTGTCTGTGGTGAGGCGACGGCCCTCATGACCTCTATCGAGGATAAGGCCGGTGAGCCGCGGCCGAAGTATGTTCACACCACTGAGCGGGGTCTTTGGGGAAAACCCACCAATCTGAACAATGTGGAAACCTGGGCGAATGTTCCCGTAATCATTGACAAGGGCGCTAAATGGTATGCCGGCATTGGCACTGAGTACAGCAAAGGAACAAAATTATTTTCCATGGCAGGAAAAATTAAAAACACCGGAATCATCGAGGTGCCCATGGGCATGCCGTTAAGAAGGATTATTTATGATATCGGCGGCGGCATTCCCGATGGAAAGAGATTCAAGGCCGTCCAAACCGGTGGGCCGTCGGGTGGATGCATTCCCTCGGCTTTGCTGGATATCCCCGTGGATTACGAAAACCTGAGCAAGGCCGGATCGATCATGGGATCCGGCGGAATGATCGTCATGGACGAAGACACCTGCATGGTGGATGTGGCCAAATATTTTATATCCTTTTGCCTGGATGAGAGCTGCGGCCAATGTACGCCCTGCCGGGAAGGGCTCCACGTCATGGAACGGATTCTGACGGATATCACTGAAGGCAGGGGAAAAGAAGAACACTTGGAGCAGCTTGAAGACCTGTCTGAAATCATCGTCGATTCATCTTTATGCGGGCTTGGAAAGAGCGCTCCCAACGCGGTAAAATCAACCCTTCGATATTTTAAAGATGAATATCTCGCCCATATTCATGACAAGCATTGTCCTGCCGGTGTTTGCCGGCGGTTGGCACCCGCTCCGTGTCACATGACCTGTCCGGCCGGCATCGATGTCCCGTCGTATGTCGCTTTGATCGCCCACGGCAGGCATGAGGAAGCGGTAAAAGTCATTATGGAAGACAACCCGTTTCCCTGGGTTTGTGGTTTGGTCTGTCCTGCGCCGTGCGAAGGAATGTGCCGTAGAGGAGACGTGGACCAGCCCATCAGTATCCGGGCGTTGAAAGGTTTTGCCAGTAAATATGTGATGGAAAAGTTCGGCGGATACGAACCCTGGATTAAAACCCGCCGGGATGAAAAGGTCGCTGTTATCGGTTCCGGTCCCGCAGGACTCTCTGCGGCGTATTATCTTGCTCTGGAAGGTTATAACATTACCGTTTTTGAAGCCCTTCCCGAACCGGGCGGTATGTTGAGAGTGGGGATTCCTCCGCATAGACTTCCCAAAGACCTGCTTAATAAAGAAGTTGAAAATTTCATAAAAATGGGGATCAAAATAAAGACCCATACAGCTCTTGGAACGGATTTTACACTGGATGATCTTTTTGAGCAGGGATTCAGTGCGGTTTTTTTGGGCATAGGTGCACACAAGCCCATATCCCTTGGTTTGACCCAAGAAGATACAGACGGGGTTATTCAAGGCGTCGATTACCTTAAAAGGCTCAACCTTGAAGAGCCGGTGCCAAAGGGTAAGTTTGTTGCCGTTATCGGCGGCGGCAATGTGGCCATCGACGTTGCCAGAGTAGCTGTAAGAAAAGGGGCAAAACAGGTGACCATTCTTTACCGCAGGACTCAAAGAGAAATGCCGGCTTATGACAGCGAAATCGAGGAAGCCCTTGAAGAAGGTGTCAAAATTTCTTATCTGACCGCACCGGAGTCGATTTTAACCCAAAACGGACATGTCGTCGGTCTCAAGTGCATTAAAATGAAACTGGGTGATCCTGACGCATCGGGACGCCGAAGACCGATACCTATAAAGGGGTCTGAATATGAGCTGGAATCCGACCTGGTGATTCCATCCATCGGCCAGACCATGGAAATACCTGCGAAAGAGAGTATCAAAGGTGTCGATATCGTCAAATGGGGCAGCATTAAGGTTGATGCCGTAACATTGGCCACAACAAGACCCGGGGTCTATGCAGGGGGAGATGCGGTCAGCGGGACAGCCACGGTCATTGAGGCCATCGCCGGCGGTAAAAAAGCGGCCATCGCCATTGATGCCTATATTAAAGGGATTGAAGATCCGAAATTTCCGCCGGTTCCTCAAAAAAAGGCCGAGGTTGAAAAGATCGACGTCAGCGAAGAAAAAATGGCGCAGCTAAAGCGACCCAAAATTCCTTTGCTGGGAATCGAGAAAAGGGTGTGTACCTTCGACCAGGTAGAGCTTGGTCTGAGTGAAAAAGCAGCCCGCGATGAAGCCAAGCGGTGTCTTCGCTGTGACTTAAACTAACCAAAGGAAAGCCGAATGGTTCAAATAACGATCAATAATAAGGAAATTGAAGCACCAGAAAGTTCAACCATTCTTGAAGTCGCCAGAAAACACGGCATCGATATTCCCACACTATGTTATCATGAGGCGCTTGAACCCTACGGTGTCTGCCGGTTGTGTATCGTGGAAGTGAGTGGTTCTTTACGTAAAGGGATACGGATTTCGTGTATTCAAAATGTTATGGACGGCCTGATTGTAAATACCAAAAGTGAAAAGGTCTTAAGAAACAGACAGTTTCTCTTTGAACTTTTATTGGCGAGATCTCCCGACTCAAAGGAACTCATCGATCTGGCGGCAAAGCACGGCGTCTATGAATCAAGGTTTTATGAAGGGGATACGGATGATAATTGCGTAAGATGCGGCCTATGTGTAAGGGTTTGCCGTGACAAAATAGGCGCCTTTGCCCTTTGTTTCGCTCACAGAGGATATGATAGGATGGTCACCACTGATTTTGAATCTCTTTCCGAGTATTGTATCGGCTGTGGCACCTGTGCTCAGATCTGCCCCACAGGCGCCATAAGGATGAAGGATGAAGGGGAAGAAAGGATCATCTACACAAAAAATGGGATGGTCGCCAGGTTCAAGCTCGAAACTTGTGATTTGTGCGGTATACCTTATGCCCCGAGAAAGCACCTGAATTTTGTAATAAAGAATTCGGATGAATCCATGGCGGTCAACGTTGCAAGAGATCTCTGTCCAACATGCGCAAGACGAACGGGTGCAGTAAATCTGGTGGGTTCAATGACGCTGTAACTTGTTGAGCTGAAAAATCGGGTATTTTGGACTATGTCAGAGATGATCCGGCTGCGCAGAAAATAGGAGTAACCTGATAGTGCCTAAAGTTTAAAGTGAACTAAAGTGAGCTAAAGTTTATGTATGTGCCGTTGGTACTACCAATTTAAGAAAAAATGATTTGCGCTGAAAGCGCTTTCCTCAACTTCCCCGATAAATACGGGATAAATAGGCATTTTAGATCACTTTAAACACTTAATGTATTGTATATGAAGCCGCCTATAAAG
Source organism: Desulfobacteraceae bacterium (assembly GCA_002868985.1). GTDB lineage: Bacteria > Desulfobacterota > Desulfobacteria > Desulfobacterales > UBA11574 > UBA11574. The sequence goes on from PKTV01000092.1 coordinate 3,957, forward strand.
GCGTAGTCCCTTAAACCCTGATCTTTACTCGAACAGGAAAAAAAATTATGGATAAAGAGAAAATTGAAAAAATTGTCAATAAACACCGAAATGAAAAGTCAGCGATATTGGCAATTCTTCATGAGGTGCAGGCAGAAGATAATCAACTGAACGCCGAGTCCTTGAGATATATCGCCTTGCTGCTGGGTGTCCCATACGCCAATGTTTACGGATTGGCGACATTCTACAGCGCGATCAGTACGGATAAAAAGGGAAAGACACTGGTCCGGGCTTGTGACGGCATCTCCTGCCATATCAACGGGGGAGAAGAAGTAATTGAAGCCCTTAAGTCCAAACTGAACATTGAAGTAGGTCAAACCACCTGGGATGAAGCGTTTGGTTTGGAAAAGGTGCGCTGTTTGGGCCTATGTTCCATCAGCCCGAATGTTTCTTTTAATGACAAGACCTATTCTAATCTCGACAAAGAGAAGATACTTGAGATTCTTCAGAAAGTGATGGGGGATTCAAAATGAAAATAAAAAACATGAAGGATCTTGATAAAGTAAAAGATACTGGTATGAAATCCCTTTTCCCCAAAAGGCCGCGAATCAGTATAAGTATGTCCACCTGCGGACTTGCCCTTGGCGCGGATCGTCTATTTCAGAAAATAACCAAAGAAAAAAAATCAGGGATCAAAATATCCTTGCACCAAACCGGCTGCTCAGGGTTCTGTAACTTAGAACCCATGGCAATAGTCAGGCTGCCCGGAAAGCCTGCACTTTTGTATACTCAGATGACCATGGAAAAGCTCGAGCGAGTCATCCAGGATATCCGGAAGAAAAAAATAACAAAAGAAGGATTGTTTTGTACTATTGGGAGCGATTCTGTTTCCGGCAAACCAGACCCTGTATTGAATGAAATTCCCGATTATCAAGACACACATCCTTTTAAGGACCAGCACCGGCTGCTTCTCGGAAATTGCGGTATCATCGACCCTTTGAGTGTATCTGAATATGTCGCCATGGAAGGATATTCGGCATTGTATAACGCACTTTACCAAATGCGCCCGGAGGAGGTCATTAAAGAGGTCGTTGAATCGGGACTCAGAGGTAGAGGCGGCGCATGGTTCCCCACCGGCTTTAAATGGGATATGGCAAGCAAATCTTCAGGTGACGAAAAGTTTGTCATATGCAATGCAGACGAAGGAGATCCCGGTGCTTACAAAGATCGAACCATCATGGAAGGTAACCCCTTCAAACTATTCGAGGGTATCGTGCTGGCAGGATATGCCATCGGAAGTCATCAGGGGATCATTTATCTTCGTGAAGAATACCACCATACCTTTGAGTTTCTCAACACTGCTATTGAGATTGCGAAACAGTATGGACTTTTAGGGAAAAATATTATGGGATCCGGGTTCAATTTTACTTTGAACATTGTTAGAGGCGGCGGATCTTATGTATGTGGCGAAGAAACCGCCCTTATGGATTCTCTCGAAGGCGAAGTGGGAGACCCGAGACTAAGACCCCCTTTTCCCATTGAAAAGGGTCTGTGGGAGCGACCGAC
>PKTV01000095.1 GCA_002868985.1 Desulfobacteraceae bacterium
CGTCAATTGATCTTCCAGTTCCTGCATGAGTCTTGTCAACGTTTTAATGTTCGACACGAACCGTCTCCATAATAAATTCCTAACAATTATTTGAGCCCTTGCCACGAGTTCACGCGGTTTAAAAAAAGATTATCCATGGAGCGACTATTTAGAAAAACTTCCCGACCTCTCAATTATTTATGGTTTTTTTCGGAACTATCAAATAGCAAATCAATTATCAAGTCTGTAAAAGATTGACAAAAACAAGTTATCATCATAGCAACGATATAAGTAATCTGTCTATAAGGAGTTTTTATGCAAACATCAGATCTGATCCAACTCTTGAAAGAAAAAGCTGAAGCCGTCCAGGCGGTTGTGGTAAAAATTAAAACTTTGAAAGAAGCGTTTCAGTATACCGTTGATCTCACTCGAGAACAGAGAGGAACATCCATGGTCGCCATGGGCCTTAAAACCCAAGATGTGAATCTTTTGGAAAAGGCGTGTAAAACAGCAGATATTTCATTTATAAAACCTCCTTTAAGGTCACATGCCAATGAAATTCATACGGCACTGACACCTGTGGATTGGGGAATTGCCGAGACTGGGACCCTTGTCCTCGATTCTTCATCAGAGGATGTTCGTATCGCAACCATGCTTTCTGAAACCCATGTGGCCCTGCTGCCGGTCTCAAAAATCAAACCGGATGTTACCGCACTTGAAAACGAAATCAATGCAGTTTTAAAGGCCGATGGTTCTTCTTATTATGCATTCATTACCGGCGCCAGCCGAACAGCGGACATTGAAAGAGTTCTCGCCATAGGGGTCCACGGGCCCCAAGAATTGCATATTCTTATAATGGAGGAAAACCGGGAATGATCAAAACCGCTCAGGATATAAAATCGTATAAAAAACAGCTCAAAGAAGCCCTTTCCGATCAGTTTCTTCGAACGGCATTGGACAACTTCAACTGTGCCTATCGGGAAAACCGGTCCGCAGTTTACGAAGGGATCGATTTCGAAGGGATTAAAAAAGAGATTGCAGCAGAGAAAGACGCGGCATTGCCTCGACTTATGGAACTGTTTGAAGCATTCAAAACCCATGCAGAAGCGGCCGGCGTAAAAGTGCATGCTGCCAAAGATGCGAAGCAGGCCAATGAAATTGTTGCATCTATTGCTAAAGAAAATAACGTTAAAAAAATTATCAAATCCAAATCCATGACGGCCGAAGAGACCTTCCTCAACGATCATCTTGAAAACAAGGGATATTTCGTCACCGAAACTGATTTGGGAGAATGGATTATCCAACTTCGCAAAGAAGGGCCGTCCCATATGGTGATGCCCGCTATCCATCTCTCCCGCTACCAGGTGGGAGATCTGTTCGAAACCGTTACCCGGAAACAACAGGATTCGAAAAATATCGACAAACTGGTGAAGGTCGCCCGAAAGGAGCTGAGACCGGTCTATCTGGAAGCGGATATGGGGATCAGCGGGGCCAATTTTGCCATCGCCGAATCCGGAGCACTGGGCCTGGTGACCAATGAGGGGAATATGCGCCTGGTGACCACATTGCCCAGGGTACATGTGGCCCTGGTGGGGTATGACAAGTTGATTCCGGATTTAAAAACCATGCTCCGAATCCTCAAGGTTCTTCCCAGAAATGCCACCGGTCAGGCGATTACGTCTTATGTTACCTGGATCAAAGGCACCGTGGAGTGCGGTTCTTCCATTACAAACCGTAAAGAGATGCACATCGTTTTCCTGGATAACGGGCGTCTCGCACTTGCCAAAGATCCGGTATTTTCCGAAGCCTTACGATGTATCCGTTGCGGTGCATGCGCCAATGTCTGTCCGGTTTACAGCAAGGTGGGCGGTCATAAATACGGGCATGTCTACATCGGTGCCATCGGTTTGATTTTAACACTTTTTTATCACGGCAAGGAAAACGATCGGGCCATCGTACGAAATTGCATCAACTGCCAGGCCTGCAAAGAAATCTGTCCTGTGGACATCGATCTTCCCCATCTGATTAAAAAGACCTATCGCGCCGTGCTGGATCAAGATGGGAAAACACCGGCAAAAAATGTGCTTCTTTCCAAGGTTTTGAAAAACCGAAAACTGTTTCATTTTATCCTTCGAAATGCCTATCTTGCCCAAAAACCGCTGGCCAAGAAGAAAGCGATGATCCGGCATCTTCCGCATTTTTTCGAAAAAGAACATGGGTTCCGAAGCCTCCCGTTGATTGCCAAGACCCCCTTCAGGGATCAATGGGAAACCATGCGCCCCCAGGTGGTGCAGCCAAAATATACCATTGCCCTTTTTGCCGGATGTGCTGCGGATTTTATCTATCCCGAACAGTCATCGGCATTAATAAAAGTACTTCAAAAATATGATGTGCAGGTGGAATTCCCCATGGATCAAACCTGCTGCGGATTGCCTGTCCTGATGGCCGCTGAAGAAGAAACCGCCAAGGAAGTAGCGCTTCAAAACTTGAAAGCCGTGATGTCCGAGAAATATGATTATATCCTGACGTTGTGCGCTTCCTGCGGTTCTCATTTAAAACACAATTATCCCAAGATATTCAAAGATGCTTCCCTAACACCTGAAAATTTGAAAGCATTTTCGGATAAAATCATCGATTTCAGTTCTTTTGTGGTCAATGTGCTGAAGGCATCATCTAAAGACTTTAACGTCACCGTTGAAAAAGTCGCCTACCATTCGCCGTGTCATCTGTGCAGGGGGATGCAGGTCACCAATGAGCCCCGAAAGCTGATCGAAATCGCAGGATATCAATATGTACCGTCTAAAGACGAAGATGTCTGCTGTGGCTTTGGCGGTTCCTATTCCGTCGATTTTCCTGAAATATCGGCAGAAATTTTAAAAAAGAAACTCGACGATGTCCAAGCTGCGGATGCCAGGATTTTGGTTTCGGATTGCCCGGGCTGTGTTCTGCAGCTTGGCGGCGGGATGGATAAACGGGGGGGGGAAATTCAGGTCAAGCATATTACCGAACTTCTTGCTGAAACAAAGATATAAGTAGGTAATAATGGTTCTAAAGAACCAAGTATATATAAATTGAAAATTAAAGAGGGTGAAAAAATGAGAAATGTCGTTATCGTATCTGGTGCAAGGACGCCGGTGGGGTCTTTTGGTGGTTCCTTGAAGACGACACCGGTGGTCGATCTTGGCGCCATGGTGTTGAAAGAAACCCTGAAAAAGGTCGGCCTGAAACCGGTGGCAACGGAAGAATTAACCCGCTTTGAGCCTGATTTTTTAAAAGGCGGCGGAATGGTCGAGCTGGAAAAGAAACACTATGACTATGATGATTCCCTACAGCCTGTCCAGTTGGATGAAGTTATCATTGGAAACGTAGTCGGTGCGGGGCAGGGACAAAATGTAGCCAGACAGGCCATGATCAAAGCCGGCATTCCCAAAGAGACCCGTGCTTTTACCGTCAATAAGGTGTGTGCTTCAGGGATGAAGGCCGTTGCTCTGGCTGCACAGGCGATCGGCTCCGGGGAAGCGGAGATTGCTTTAGCGGGTGGTATGGAGAACATGAGTCTCATACCTTACGTCGTTCCAAGCGCCAGATGGGGCGCTCGTATGAATAATGTGGATATGGTCGATCTTGTGGTTTTTGACGGTCTTTTTGAGATCTTTTACGGTTATCATATGGGCATGACCGCTGAAAATATTGCAAAACTTTACAAAATTTCCAGACAAGAACAGGATGAACTGGGCGTTATCAGCCATCAGCGCGCCAAAAAGGCAATTGCCGAAGGGCTGTTCAAAGAAGAAATCGTACCGGTGGTCATCCCCCAACGAAAAGGAGATCCCAAGATATTCGATACAGATGAGCGGCCCATGGAAACCAGCATGGAAAAGATGGCAAAACTGCTACCGGTCTTTAAAAGGGAGGGTACCGTTACCGCCGGGAATGCCTCGGGAATCAATGATGCCGCGGCCGCATTGCTCCTCATGTCGGAAAAAAAGGCCGAGGAACTTGGGTTGAAACCCCTGGTTCGGGTAAAGGCCTATGCATCCGCCGGAGTCGATCCGGCATTTATGGGGCTTGGCCCCATACCGGCGGTGAAAAAAATTCTCCATAAAGAAAAACTGTCGGCCAATGATTTTGGCGTCATCGAGCTGAACGAAGCTTTTGCTGTTCAGGCCATTGCCTGTATTAAAGAATTAAATTTTGACATCCAAAAGACCAACCCTTTGGGAAGCGGTATCTCCATCGGTCATCCCATCGGATGCACCGGCGCCCGAATCATTTTATCCATGATGGGAGAGATGATAAGAAACGATCATACCCTGGGGCTTGCAACACTATGCATCGGTGGTGGCCAGGGTATGGCGATGGTTTTGGAAAAAATGTAGCGGTCACTCCAAGAGCTCTACGACCCGTCAATTAAAAATATCTATACACGTCTTGATGGTTCCGTTTTCTGCTGTTGTTCATTAACGGGAGAAATCCCTATTGAATGGGGCATTTCCCTATGAAAATGAACCCTTTGTCTTATGGACATATTTTTTCTAAAAATTGATAATACACAATGGAATTTTGTCATTTGATGAAAGGGTGGGAGGCTACATTTCTTGCCCGTGTACATAGAGTGGTTCCTCAATAACGGGGAACCATTCTTTTCGTTATTTCTTCTTTTCAACCCCGTAGCCGCCTTTAAATTCGCCATACCAGGTCATGATGAACAAAGGAAATCCAGTGTTTAACGGAAGGAGGGGAATATGAGTGGAAGCGTTTACAAAGTCGTTGAACTGGTGGGTACGAGTGATATTTCGTGGGAAAAAGCCGCGGAAAATGCCGTATCAACTGCCGGCAAAAGCTTAAGAGATTTGAGAGTGGCGGAAATAACAAAACTCGATATGACCGTTAAAGACGGCAAGGTGGCATCCTATCGTGCAAGAGTTGCACTGTCTTTCAAATATGAGACCTCATGATTTATTGGATTATTTTTTGGGAGGAAGAGATCTATGCAACATAGACACGATGAAGTTTTCGAGCAGAAGAAACTGCCAGGTGTCGGACAAATCGTGCGGAGTAAAAAGTATGGTACACTTTGGAGGGTAATGGAAAAAAGAGAAATCTGGCAAAATGCGATGGGCAATCCCAAAAGCGGATTTCCCCGTTTGCTGCCGGCCATTTATCTTGGCTACTGGCGTGTAGAGAAAGGGATGTTGCCGGGTCTCGGGAAAATGTTGGGGTATTCATACACACTCGATGACAATACTTTTGCAGCCAACTGGGAAATTGTAGAGGAGTAACAAAATAGTTTAAATAAGAGCCGATTAATTTACAAGGGGTGTTTCAGTCAACACCCCTTTTTTTTGGCAATGGATTTGATTCTTTATTTGAACATGAACACAGGATTATGGTAAGCATCAGGTAAAGGGAATTATCGGAGGTTTTTTTATGGATAAAAAGCCGACCTATAAGGAGTTGGCGCAAGAAATCAAAGCGTTGGAAAAAGAAAAGCTCAACCGGATGGCGGCTGAGAAGGCAC
>PKTV01000253.1 GCA_002868985.1 Desulfobacteraceae bacterium
CCGCATTTCACAGGGCAGGCGTAGAAATTGGGCAAAAAGGGAGGTTTTGCAAAGGTCTCAGATAAATTTTTTTGTAACTTCATGCCCTTATTCGAATTATGGTGATGTCGTTTCGAGACTTTAAATTTTGCGTCCGGAATTTATAATCTTCTAAGAGACCCTAGAACTCAGAATTGTTATAACATCAAACCATTAGAGAGCACGGTGTTGTATTTCGTCGTGGAACGGCTTTATTTCGATTTCGCTTTGGATGCTTTGGATTTTGGCTTCTTTTTTTTGAGACAAACTTTATCTTTTTTTACAAATGCGCAGAGCTTGGGATTGTAATATTCTTTGCAATTTAATGGATTATACAGTGGACATTCAGGATGTTTTTCCGACATGGATCAAATTTTCCTTCATTGTTTAGTAGTCTATCTAAAAAATATTTTGCTGTTTATAACATAAAACCTCATATGTTACAAGGTATTATAAAGATAAAACACTAAAACAAAAAATCTTATGACATTATTAAGAAATTAATGACATCAATTCAGCCATATGTTTCTGAATTTGAATACAGAAGGAGGTAGCCTAAACAATAGCATTGAGGAAAGGAAATCGCTTTGACAATTCACTTCATACGTTGTAATAAACTGCTTGAATATCCGTTGATTTTCGCTCTTATTTATGATTTTTGACACGCATCAAACCTTGTTTGCCTCTTTGCCTAAGGTGGATCAGGGTGATGTTGCGATTATCTATATCATTGCTTATTTCTAAATGATGTCGACGGTTTTGGTTGTTTTTGTTATCATGGATGGACACTAACTAAGATTTGATTTTTGGATTGAAATGAATACTTATAGCTCGATTAAATGGGATCTACTTAAAATCAGTGAGGATATTACAAGTCTTTTTTCCAATGCCAAGTCGATACCCGGTATGTCGGACAATTCCTTTACCGTCTGGGAGAAAACAAATGCGGGTATCAAAAAACAATTGTCGGAAGAGATCATTCGTGTCGCCGTTGTGGGGGCTATTAAATCCGGTAAGAGCACATTCATCAACTCGCTTTTTAAAGGCGAATATTTAAAACGGGGAGCCGGAGTTGTTACTTCTATCGTCACTCGAGTTCGCTGTGGAGAAAAACTTGTAGCAAAACTGTTGTTTAAATCCTGGGATGAAATTAATGAGGATATGGATCAGGCACTGGCTCTCTTTCCGTCATTGGACTGGCGGACTGAAAATGAAAAGTTTGATATACGGGATAAAAAAGAGAGAATGGATCTTCACAAAGCGCTGGCCTCTCTGGGGCCGGAACATCTTATCGCCAACGGCACCCGTAATGTTAACAGTGTCCTTTTAGCATCATACCTTAAAGGCTTTGAAAAAGTAAAGGATCTGATTGCCTTAGAAGTTAATGTAAGGCAGTTTGAAGATAATTTGTTTAGAGATCATTGGAACTTTATCAGTGATGGGGCTATGGCAGTTTATTTGAAGGATGTTCATCTTGAAATTGATTCCGGCGGCATTGAAGGTAATATCGAAATTGCAGATTGCCAAGGGAGTGATTCCCCCAATCCCCTCCACCTGGCCATGATTCAAGATTATCTTCTGTTAACGAATCTTATCATCTATGTGATCAGCAGTAGAACTGGGCTTAGAGAGGCGGATATAAAATTTTTATCATTGATAAAAAAAATGGGGATTTTGGATAACATTCTCTTTATTGTCAACTGTGATTTTAGTGAACATGACTCGCTATATGACCTTGATGCCTTGATTGAAACAGTAAAAGAAGAGCTTATGATGATAACGCCTTCCCCTGAAATTTATTCTCTGTCAGCACTTTTCAATCTGTTCAAAGCCCAGAATTTAACCCTGTTACAAAAAGATCGGCCGAGACTGGAGCAATGGGAAGGGGAGAAAGAACTTTCTGCCTTTTCAGACTCCGAAACAGCGCGTTTTGAAGCATCCTTTTACAATAAGCTGACCCGTGGAAGTTATGCGCTCTTGTTAAAAAACCATATAGAGCGCCTTCATATAATTTCATCCGGCGTAGAACATTGGATCTCTTTCAATCAGAATATTCTAACAAGGAATACCGATAGTGCCAATGAAATCGTTGAAAATGTAAAAAAGCATCAGATTAGGATAAATCAGATTAAATCGGTGATAAAAAGTACCCTCGATGGTTCGATTCAACAGATCAAAGGTGAACTAAAACTAGAAATCGATCGTTATTTTGATATCCGATCAGGAAATGTAATACGTGATATCGCGGAGTTTATTAAAAGTTATTCCATTCCGTACCAACAATATGAAGATGATATTAAGACTTCGGGTTTTTCAAACACGCTTTATATGATATTTCAGGAGTTCAAACAGGCCTTCGACACGTTTATGGCTGAAACCATAAACCCTGAAGTCATCCGTTTTGTCAGAAAACAGGAAGCACGTATTCACGAATATCTCGAGTCGATCGCAGGCCCATTCGATGTCATGGTGCAAGATTCTATTGATACATATAACGGTATGATGGGTAAGTTGGGAATAAACCGATCTAACGAGAACATAAAAAAGATCGATTTGCCGGATATCGGTACGATAAAATCTATAACAGGATTAACGCTTCCCTCTGTGGCTGCATACATGCGGTATACAGCGAAGATGAAGACGGAAGCAACAATGCGTCTTGGTCTTTATAAGGTGGTTAACATCTTTAAACGGTTATTAAAAAAACCGATTCAAGAGAAAAACGAAGGAGAGATGCTTGCATTGAGAGATGGTGTTTTGCGCGTGAAATCTGAAATGGAGAAGTCGGTGATCTCTCATTTTAAGGATTATCAGGAAAATATAAAATTTCAATATATATACAAGCTTGTTGAAGCCGAATCAAACAGTCTGTACGAAACGCTTCTTGATCGCTTTCAGGTTTATGGGGCAGATCTTTCGAGTATCGTTGACCTGATAAACAACAAGATGATTGACAAAGAGCAGACGTCTGAGATGATGAAAATCATGGCCTTTAATTGTAGTGAAATGGGTAAAAAAATAAATGGTCTTAGAGAAAAGATTGAGACTATCGATTCCGTCGATAAGCATAGTGCTATTCAGAAAATACCTGGCGATGATCCTTCACCGATATTAACAGATAAAGACACCGTCTAAGATGAACTTCCAAATAAATAGGACGCGAAACCTGAGCAACCGACAACCAATGACAAGTGAGGACCAAGGAGGTGTTAACTATGAGTGATCGCCGGACCAGAATTATTGCTGTGGCAAATGAAAAAGGCGGTGTCGGTAAAACAGTAACGGTGTTAAACCTTGCAGCGGCTTTGTGTAAGGAGGAAAAAACGGTTTTGGTTGTGGACATGGACCCACAATTTAATGCGACAAAAGGGCTTGGTGTCGATGTTGATGAAAAGATGCTGACCGTATACGATCTCATAATGGACAGCAAATCTATTAAAGCACCCGAGGTAATCATGCCCACAAAATGGGAAGGGCTTGATCTTATACCATCCCATGTAGATCTTTCCGGTGCAGAAATCGAACTTGTTGATAAAGTTGGACGTGAAAACAGACTCAAGGAGGCCCTTGAGGGTATTGCCGGGAAATATGATTTCATATTCCTTGATACCCCCCCCAGTCTTTCATTGTTAACTGTCAATGTGCTGGCATATGCAAAAGAGGTTGTTGTTCCATGCCAGACACATCCGTATGCTTATGCTGCACTGGACGAACTCTTTGACACCATTTTTGCCATACAGGAAAATATCAATACAGACCTAAATGTGACCGGTATTGTGGCGACACTATTTGATACGCGAACCCGGATCAGCCATAATATCTTGGAAAAATTGAGAAGTGATGATAGATATGCTGATATGCTTTTTAACACGGTGATAAGAGCTAATACGACCATTGCCGAAAGTGCCGGTGTTGGAAAACCTGTGGTTTTCTTTAGGCAAAGCAGCTACGGTTCGTCAGACTACACCAGTCTTGCCAAGGAATTGCTGTCTCATAATAAGGTTACATATTAATACAACAAAAAAGCAAGTTAGTTTTGGCCCAGTTTCAAAAGATTCTCTCTTGCAAACTCTATTGAAGGATCCATGGCCAGTGACATTTCATAATATTGTATGGCCTTTTCTTTTTCCCCCATATCCCTGTAATTTGAAGCAATATTGGCATAATCGATGGCAGAACCCGGGTTGAGCCGCAATACTTTTTTGAAACACTTTATGGCCTGCTCGTGCTCCTTGAGCTTAAAATGGCTGAAGCCCATTGAGTTGTAAATATCCGTTCTTTCGTTATCATACATTACAGCCTTTTTTAAGACATCAAGCGCTTTCATATATTCACCCATCTCGTTGAAGGAGACGCCCATGTATGAATAGATGCTGGGAACATCCTGTTCTGAAGGATCAAGTTCGAGAGACTGTGTAAAATATTCTATCGCTGTTACAGGATCATTGAGGGCGAGGTGGCATGATCCGAGATAAAATTTAATATAATATTTTGTCGGCAGCAGGCGTTCGATTTTTTTAAGTTCTTTAATGGCAACATGAGGCGTTTGATTTTCGGTTATAATTTTAGCTGAAAACATTCCCACACTGGTTCCAAGAGATCTTTCCCTGAAATGGGCGCCAGGTATGATGGTATAAAAAGCCGGTATATCAAGCAGGGGATGCATGGTATCTACCACAATCACTTCCATACCCTTTTTAGCCAAAGCAGATATACAGTTTTCAACTTCAATTTTAATATTTTCGTTTGAAAGTTCGGGAAGCGTTTGAATATCAATTTTTTCTCCGGGGTTGATGATGAATTCGGCGTCTTCGATTCTCGTCAATTTGGGAAGACCACTGGCCACATACTTGGAAGCAGTATCAAAATCTCCGGCAAGCTGAGCCACCTCCGTAAGTGCTCGACTTAACGCCTTTTCCGGATCAGGTGTTGTTCCGGCTGTCCAGACAATCTCACTTCTTTCCGGAAACGTCGAGGGATCATATGCCAGCACACCGACACTGGGTATTCCTATATCCAGTGAAAAATCTGAAATGAATATGCTAATTCCGGCTTTCCTGTATTTTTCTATCATTTCCTTAACCAATGGATCGGTTACTGAATTTGCGCGAATTGCAGGTACTTTTAAGTGGTTTTGACTGATTATCGAAGATACATGTCGCTCAATAATTTCACAGATGCCTTGGCTTAGGGCTTCTTCCACACAATTGCCGGCAGATGGGCCGTTGAATTCATTAATCATATAGAACCAATTAAAAGGAATAAGAATTTCTTGATTTCGGGTTAAATTAAAAGCCTTTGTCCACTTTAGCGGCAGGTCTTCAAATATTTTTCTTGAGATGTCTATATCTTCTGAATTGTCGTGGACGGATTGGGCAATCATATCAAACGGGATTAAATTTTCTTTAAGGTTGGAATATTTTTCAACAAAGAAATTATCAGGATTTTTGCAAAAACTGAAAAAGCTGAATCTTTC
>PKTV01000381.1 GCA_002868985.1 Desulfobacteraceae bacterium
AAAGTGCCTAAAGTTAAGGTATTCTATCAATTTTAATTATAATTGATCGCGCTGAAAGCGCGTTCCTCAACTTTAGCTCACTTTAGGCACTTCAAACTTCAAACTTTTGGATTTTAGCATATACGGAATAGTGTCCAGATAAAAATACGTCATCGCATTTATGAATTAGAGCACTGAGCTATTTCAACTACCATCCGCCGGAAGCCCCCCCACCGCCGAATCCGCCGCCACCGCCACCGCCGAAACTGCCGAATCCGCCGCCGCCGAAACCACCGCCGCCGCCCCATGAACCTCTTCTTCCCCCCATGGAAGAGAATAAAAGAAACAGCAAAAATGCTCTCGGATTTTTTACAAACAGTATTCCCATAATAATGAGAAACACGATGCCCATGATCATAGAAAGCGGACTGGCAGGTTTGCCCTTTCCTGTGGGCGAAGTTTGGTATTTTATCGAGGGCATTCCTTCTATTTTAACGCCGGCATCTGCGGCAATTTTATTTGCCATTGCAAGGGTGGTTGCAAAAATACCGTTTGAGTAATCGCCCTTTCTAAAATAAGGGACCAACAAATCTCGGCCCAGACTGCCGACAAGGCTGTCCGGAAGCACCCCCTCGAGTCCGTAGCCGACCTCGATCCTGTACTTTCGATCTTTCACGGAAATAAGGAACAGTAAACCGTTATCCTTTCCTTTTTGACCCAGTTTCCACTTGTCATGGGCAATTGTTATTGAAAGGTCTTCGATGGATTCGCCTTCGAGACTCGATAGGGTCAGGATAATCACCTGGGCCGTTGTCTTTTGTTCAAGTTCCTGAAGGTATCCGTTTAATCGGTTTTCCACGCCATCATCGACAATGCCTGCCAGGTCAACCACATATCTAAGGGGCTTTTCCGGAATATCCGCCGACTGACCAACAGATACAAACAGAAAGCAAACAAAAACGGCCATTATTAACGATAGACGTCTAATCCTTAATCCCATCCGTAATATCTCCCAGTTTCTCAATCGCAACATAGTAATCTTTAAAAATAGCGTTAAGCTGTGTTATCATCATTTTTGTCTTTTGTCTTTTTTGCTTTAAAACCGTTCTAAATACCTGGGTATCGACACCGGAGACTTCTTCAAGAACCGCTAAGACATCCTCGTTTTTTAAAGGGGGCTCCTTTCCGAGAATGAGGATAATGCCTCTGAAAAGGGGAAGATATCCTGCGATGGTATTGATAAACATGTCTGTGAGCATCTTGGCATCACCGGAAGAAGAGAGATAGCCCTGCCGGATACCGATCAATCTGGCTTTCAGTTCTCTTTCGCACTGTAGTCTGAGATCCGATCTGTCGATCACAAGATTCTGAAAGAGATCTTCTCCAAATAGGGTTTCATGAAGCAGTCGTATGTTCAGAAACTCCATGGGAAATACATCAAGAGAATTCCGTATGTATTCCGGTGTCATAATCAGCGGTGATGCAATTCTTTTTTTACCGTAGGTTTTCCCCATAGGCGCCAGAAATTCAAGGAACTCCAAATCTATGGCATGAAGAACAAAGACGGAATTGACATCTGATTTCTCTGGATCGAAATCATCTGTCAAGGCACTTCCGGTGATCGTGATGGAATGAATATTATCTTTATGGCTTTTCAATATTTCATCCTGAAAGGGTTTAAACCTTTCAGCAGCCGCAGGGTTTAACGTCGGCTCAGTCATGGTAACCTCCTAGTTTATTGAATGGGCAAAGAAGTATCTTTAAAAAATGTCCATTCCACATCAACATTATTTTTAACCACCGATGCAATATGCCCGTTGAAATAAAAATGTTCTACAACCCAATTCTGTTCTCTGTAATTTACGGCAAGATGGTTATCGTCGATAAGCCGTTCAATGCGGCACTTTAACAAATCCCGGATGCCGGTACCCGAAGCCTTGAGTACCGATTCTTTGGATGTCCAGTATCGAAAAAAAAGGACGGTTTTATCGGTATCTGAAAGCGCCCATTCATCGTCATGGGCCGTTTTTCTGTGAAGCGCTTCTTTAACGGGACGGATTTTTTCCAAATCAATGCCGATCTTTTCCCGGGCAATGACTCCGGCGACATATCCGGTCTTGTGTGTTACAGACCAGTAATTTCCGTTAAAGGGCAAAGGAACACCATTTTCATCTTTTTTAAGATCACCGAGTTGAATCCGGCTCTTTTGTGCGGACATTTCAAGCGCCTTTCTGGCATGACGACTGAGAAAGGAAACTTTTTCTCTGCCCGTTAGCTGTTGCTTTTTATCCGGAACAACAAGAATGATTGGATAAATAATCAGGTTTCGGGGCTCGGGTTTCGGGGCTCGGATTATCTTCATGTTCATATATTTTAGTTTTGGGCCCTGGGTTATGCACCATGAACCTTGCGCTTTAGCTTCAATGCCTCTTCATACACCTTGTTTTTAGAAAGGCCGTATTTTTGGGCAATAATTCTGGAAACCTCTGATATTTTGCCCTTTTTATTGTCCAAAGCTTCAATCAATTCAGCGCGTATAACGTCCTGTGAAACGTCTTTATTTTCTTCACAGCCTTTCACAAGAAGCGTGCATTCACCTTTTACAGCCGGGCGATGGGATAACGAATCAATGAGTTCTGATAAACGGCCTCTTAAAAATTCTTCGTGCAATTTGGTCATCTCTCTGCAAAGCACGCCATATCTGTCACCCATTGCATCGGCAAGTTCTTCCATAAAGGCCAAAATGCGTCCAGGACTTTCATAAAATATAAGGGTCCTTTTTTCATCGGCAAGTTCTTGAAGCTGTTTGAGTCGTTTTGCCTTTTTCTTGGCACAAAACCCGATAAAAATAAAGGAATCGGTGGGCAGCCCGGAAATGCTGAGTGCAGCAACCACGGCAGAAGCGCCGGGGATAGGCGTGACCCTTATGCCCTTTTCAACGGCACTTTGAAGAAGCATATAACCCGGGTCCGAAACGGTGGGTGTGCCGGCATTCGACACCAGCGCTATGGATAATCCGGATTCTATCCGTTCAATTAATAGCGGTGTTCGCTCTTTTTCATTATGCTCATGGCAAGAAATCAGACGGCTCTTGATATTGTGGTGTTTCAGCAGTTTTCCCGTATGTCGTGTATCCTCTGCGGCGATAAGATCAACCTGGTCGAGAACATTTAGCGCCCTCAGGGTGATATCGTCCATGTTACCGATAGGGGTGGCCACAACATAAAGCGTTCCCTTACTTGGTGTATTTTTTGTACTATCCATAGGCGAGTTCAAAGGCATTTTTTATGATCTCTATCTGAAAATCTTCTTTTGCTGAACTGAGTGCAACAACATCAAACCTTGCTTTGACATGGGTCTGCTTTGTGGCTTTGAGGTAGTAAAGGGCAACCATGGAAATTTTACGTTGTTTTTTAGGCGTTACCGCCCATTTGGGACTTCCGAAAAGATGGGTCCTTGTGGCTTTGACTTCAACAAAAACCAGTGTTCCCTTTTCTTTTGCAATAATATCAATTTCCCCCAGTTTGTTTCGGTAATTTTGCTCCAAAATCTTGTACCCGTTTTTTTTAAGGTGCCTTGTAGCTAAAAACTCGCTTTCTTTACCGAATTGCTGCCGCTTATTTAACATTTTGGCACCCTTATCGTTTTACGAAATTGAACTCAGATACTTACTATATCGCCAAAGGGATTACAGATATTCTTTGACGCCTCTAAAGCTTTTTCTGTGAATCAAGCAGCAGCCGAATTTCCGGATAGCTTCCTTGTGCGCCTTTGTGGGGTATCCTTTGTGTTTTGAGAATCCAAACAGAGGGTAATCTTGGTGGTATCTCTCCATGAGTCTATCACGGGTTACTTTTGCAACGATTGACGCAGCTGCAATGGAAACACTGAGGGCATCACCCTTTGGTATCGCCTCCTGCGGCAGAGTTGACGAGATTAAAAAAGTGCCGTCGATGAGAAGGCAATCCGGCTGGGGGGCAAGATTTTCAGCTGCCATAGCCATGGACAAAAGAGATGCTTGAAGAATGTTGATACGATCTATTTCAAACGGGTCAACGATTCCAATCCCAACGGAAACGGCAAGATCGTATATTTTTTCGTAAAGGTAATCACGTTTTTTGGGAGTTAATTTTTTTGAATCGGATATTCCGGAAATCTGCAAAGAATTCGGAATAATAACCGCCGCAGAAACAACCGGACCGGCCAGGGGTCCCCGACCGGCTTCATCAATACCTGCAATTTTTGAAAAGCCTTTTTGGAAAGCTTTTTTTTCGAATAACCACAGGTCTGGTTCCATGAATTCTCAGCATATAACAACTTGAATGTGTTGCTCATTACCTGAATCTTGCACGATTTGGCGGCTTTCATATGCAAAGCACTTAAGGCGAAGCCATAGTCTGCTATTGCGAGCCCTTTATAACGCAGCAGATGAAAGCCTCCGGCTCGCCCTTTGGGGAGAAAATTGATGAGAAAAAAAGGGCATCATCATCCGACCTGCCCGCTCGTGCCCCGCAGAGGCAGGCGGGTTTACCATTTGGGTAATATATATGATGCCATGATGTTGTTTAAACACGCTTCAATTAAAAATTATAAAGATTCTCATCAATTTTCATTCAAGATTCAGGTGTTTAATTGATACGACGTTCCTTTATTCTTG
The DNA here is from genome assembly GCA_002868985.1 of Desulfobacteraceae bacterium. Lineage (GTDB taxonomy): Bacteria > Desulfobacterota > Desulfobacteria > Desulfobacterales > UBA11574 > UBA11574. Next base: position 4,637 of record PKTV01000381.1, read on the forward strand.
CTGCTTTGCCCCTTAGCTTGCGCAGATAATAGATTTTTGACCGGCGCACACGTCCGTGAGTAACAATCTCTATTTTATCAATCACAGGGGAATGCAGCGGGAAAATCCGTTCAACCCCTATGCCGTATGAAACCTTCCGAACGGTAAATGTCGCATGGACTCCGCCGCCCCGTTTGCTGATCACAACGCCTTGAAAAGCCTGGATACGCTCCTTTTCACCTTCTTTTATCTTTACATGAACTTTAACGGTATCTCCTGCGGCAAAACTAGGTATATCAAGCCGCATCATCTCTCTTTGTAGCTGAGTTAATCTTTCCATATTCATCTCCAAAATAACATGTTAATTCAATCCCAATTGTATTTTATTCGTTTTTCCCAAAAACTCTGTCGAGAATGACCGCTGCAGCGGACCTTACAGACAGGTGATTGTAATCTGTATTCCCTAAAACCGGATCAAGAACGTAGTCGGCCTCGGCCATAAAATTTTCTGAAAGCCCCCATCCGGTGCCCAGTATTAAAAGATACAAGGACCCATCTTGCAGCATCTCATGGAACCGCTTAAAACTTATATTGCGGGAACTGCGACCGGCGCTGGTTACAACCGTTTTTGGAGAATCTCCGCCATTTTTACGTATATGCTCTATAACCTCATTCAGAGAATTTTTAACGACGATCAGTTTCAGCGCTTCTTTTCGTTTAGGATTATATGTCGCGCCTGTTCCTTCTAACCAATGCGAAACAATTTTTTTAACCAGTTCTTTTTGGTCAGAAAGTGGTGTTACCACATAAAATGACCGTACG
>PKTV01000285.1 GCA_002868985.1 Desulfobacteraceae bacterium
AAAAAACGTTTTATAAGAAATCCTGACCCCCAATGCGCACTCGTTTCTTTAGATGTGCAATCCGGCGGAATCCTTGCCATGGTCGGCGGAAGGGATTTCTCAAAAACCCCTTTTAACCGGGCAACAATTGCCAGAAGACAACCTGGATCTGCATTTAAACCTATCGTTTATGCCTATGCCATTGAACAGGGTTTTTCACAAAGCAAAATCATTCTCGATGCACCGGTGGCCTTCAAAATCGGGAATCGAAAAAAAGAGTGGCAACCGAAAAATTTTTCCGATGATTATAAAGGCGAAATGACACTGAGAACGGCACTGGCGCTTTCAAAAAACATTCCTGCAGTAAGACTCATCGAGCTGTTGGGTCCCTCTTCAGTGGCCAGATTTGGACACACCCTAGGCATTGAATCTACCTTGTACCCGAATCTTTCCCTTGCCCTTGGCACTTCAGGAATTAAGCTGATTAATTTGACAGCAGCCTATTCGGTTTTTCCGAATAAGGGAAAATTCATAGAACCTTTTGGCGTCATTGAGATCGCTGATGGAAACGGGCGACTGATATGGCGTGTAAAACCTCAAAAAAAAGCCGTTATTTCAAGAGAAAGTGCCGCTGTTATCACAGACATGCTCCGAAGCGCCATTCAAGATGGCACTGGCAAAAAAGCAAAGGTTATTCAGCGACCGGTTGCCGGTAAAACAGGAACAACCAACGACTTCAAAGATGCACTTTTTATCGGCTTTTCGCCATCGATTACCACCGGAGTATGGGTGGGTCAAGATACATTTACGACGATTGGCAAAGGAGAAACAGGGGCAAGAACAGCGCTGCCGATATGGATCGAATTCATGCGCAGAGCGCTCCTTGACAGACCGATTCAATATTTTGATATTCCAGATGATGTCGTAAAAGTACGCATAGATCCATCAACCGGTCTTCTTGCAGAAGATAACTCTCCCAATGCTGTTAAAGCGCTTTTCAAGAAAGGAACCGAACCGAAATCATCTCGGTAAAACTACTTAGTGTCCATCCATAAATGAAGATTTTTGTTAAAGATCAAGGCATGCGAAAAAAATAACCACCCCGTTGAAGTACCGGAACAGGCAGGCATATAATTGATATTCCGAGGATTATTTTTTGAGCATAACGCAGAGATTGGGCAAAAAGACCATTTATGGATGGACACTACTCATGGACTGTTGACTTTCGGTCATAGGTAAAATAAATAATTTGGTAACGGTTTAGTCTTTTGGAAACATTACCACTCTTTTAAAACAAATCGATTTCAAGGGAGCGGCAATGTTTTTAAAAAATGATGAGGAAGACGATGATTCGAAAAGCCACCATTAAGGATATAAAAGCCATTCATGAACTGCTTCAGCAATATGGCCGCAAAGGTGAACTTTTACCCCGACCTTTAAGCGAATTATATGATCATGTGAGGGATTTTACGGTTTACGTTAATGATAAAGACGCCGGCGTTTTAGGATGCTGCGCATTGCAGTTCTGTTGGGATGATCTTGCCGAGATACGATCCCTGGCAGTGCATCCGGAACATTTGGGGAAAAGAGTCGGATCAAAACTTGTCGAACACGTGCTTTTGGAAGCAAAGTCTTTTGAAATGCAAAAAGTGTTTGCGCTGACATACCGTCCCGATTTTTTTAAGCGTTTCGGTTTTCAACAAATAGACAGATCAGAGCTTCCCATAAAAATTTGGGCGGACTGCATTATGTGCATAAAATTTCCGGATTGTGATGAAATCGCCATGATGAAAAAAATAGGTTAAGCGAACCCTAAGTATATATGAGATTCAGAGAAATTGGAGGATATTTCCAAACGCCCGGCTTTGGCATAATATGCTGACCGCCAACGCTTAGCCAATTCAAGTCGGGTTTAACGTCTCGTAATTTGCCGTCATCAGGCGGCCTGGCATGATTGGTAAAGGCATAAGTGGCTTGGAAGATACAGATTCCTTTTGTTTTCTCCCGGGCAATAACATAATTTTTTTTAAATGTACGTGCTTTAATGTTATTTGCCTCTGCAATCTGTTCCAGTTCACTTTCTTTAAATTTCATCAGAACCGCTTTTGAAGCACCTCGTTCGGAAACCCGTATCAATGCTCTCGATTCGCTGCTTGCTGCATAAACTGTCGAAATAAATCCCATTCTTTTTAAATATTGGGACGCAACAATGGCAGCAGTTCTCCTGCCACCCACCTCAAATGGAAGGCAATAGTACTCAAAAAATTTTTTCTGAACGTCTATGGCATATTTATCTCCTTTTTCATACAAATCCTTTGATATATATCGAAGACTGCTGGCCAAATCCTCGGCTGCATCTGCAATCGGCCAATCGATTTTTACATGAAAATGGGAGAGGTTATATCTATTCTTTTTCTTGCCGGCTGGATCCCGCTGGATTAAAAGCGCATAATCCACAGGCAGCAAAAGTTTAAGCAACTCGTGAAAATGGACAGAATCAAGGTATTTCTGATTTCTATCGAACTTGCTTGCAATCGGAAGAGGCTCATATCGAAGGAGATTGGTTTTGGTGGTCCTGTTGGTTCTGAAAAATCTTATATATTTCTTATGAGTTGATGGAATGGTATCTTCTACAAAAATCACCAAAAAGGTATTCTGGCAGTTATATTCCACAGCCGGAATGCGCGCCCGAGGCTTCAACTCACGTTTTTCAACAAATGGATAGGGGACATTTGCACTAAGAAAATTATTATAAGAATCGATCAAAGAGTACTGGAACATCTGTTCATCAAGTTCATCCCTCAACAATTCATAATAAGAACGCCTTAATCTGTTTTCCTGACTCAGCTCTTCTCTTACAGACCAGAATGCCAATCGTCTCTCCTTTCAGTATTCATTGAAGGATAAAATTTGCTTTATCTTTTTGAATTTTCTCTTATAATAGCATTATTTTATAAAAACGTCAACGCCATAACATCATCATTTTCCGTTATACTTTTCAAGCCATTGATACAAGGGCTCTCGATATTTGTATGCCAAAAAGATAACGATCAGGCACAGTCCCATTATCATTGCAAACAGACCGTATTTCTGTTCGAAAATGTATGATCCCTGGAGGCTGAGCATCAATGTTCCCGGCATTCGTCCGATGCCTGTGAGTATGAGGAAGATCTTTAAAGGCAGTGTACTCAAACCTAAAAACAGACACAGGTAGTCTTTGGGAAATCCGGGAATAACAAAGAGGATAAACAGAACAATGACCCCTTGGCGTTTGACAATCTTATTCAAACGATCCAGTTGATGTTCAGGGATCAGTTTCCTGACAAAACGTTTTCCCATGAAACGTCCAATTGAAAAATTGATCAACGATCCTGCTGTCAAACCGATACTCGAATAAACAAATCCCTTTGCGGTACCGAATAAAAAGCCCCCGATAAAACCTGTGGCTTCACCTGGAAAAGGTGCGAAAAGCACTTGGAGAATCTGAATGATGATGAAAACTGCAGGTGCACCATGACCAAACGAAGCGACAAAGCTGTTAATCTGCTCTTGGTCCGAAAAAAGATGATAAAAGTAAGTGATTTTTTGCCACAAATAGTGACGGTACACATAGCCTAATAAAATAACAAAGCTAACAACTGCAACTGCAATGAGTATTCGACGGATATTTATCTTGGTAGATGTTGTATTTTTTGTCAAAACAGTAATTACCGTAAGTCAAAGACCTGGTGTCCATCCATGAATTCAAAATGAACACAATGGGTGTCCAATTCATAAATGAGCAATTTTTTTCTGATCAAGGCCGCACAAGGGTTTGCGGTCCCCGCTCACGGGACAGGAAGGCGTACGTCTGTAAGCCGCAGCCGGAAACCCGCGGCCTCCGGCTCGTAGAGCCTACGCCTCGGAGAGAGAACGCCGAGCAGGACAAAAAGGGCCATTTATGGATGGACACTACCTAAGTGTCCAATGCTGCCACAGCCGGAAGGGTCTTCCCCTCCATAAGTGCAAGAAAAGCTCCGCCACCCGTAGAAATATAGGTTATTCTTTCGGCTTCGCCACTTTTATGGACAGCGACGTCTGTATCCCCTCCCCCGACAATTGAAAGTGCATGGGAATCAGCAACACTGCGAACCATGGCGATTGTTCCTCGACTGAATGCATCTATTTCAAATACACCTAAGGGGCCGTTCCAGATAATGGTTTTGGCGTCATACAATACTTCGGAAAAGAGCAAGGTTGTTGCAGGACCGATGTCCAGGACCATCCAATCATTAGGAATTTCCTGTATGGGTACGATCTTGATATTCGCTTTGGAATCCATACGGTCTGCCACAACCGCATCCACCGGTAGATAAAACTTTATGCCATTTTCAACTGCTTTATTAATTATCGAATCAGCTGTTTCAACAAGATCTATTTCTACCATAGATTTTCCCATGTTCCAGCCCCTGCTTTTCAGAAAAGTGTTTGCCATAGCTCCGCCGACAATGAATTTGTCAACATGATGCAGCATGTTCTCAAACGCCCCGATTTTGCTTGACACCTTGGCTCCGCCTACAATCGCAACCAGAGGGCGCCAGGGATCAGCCATTGCCTTTTTAAAATAGTCGAGTTCTCTTTGAAGCAAAAAGCCCGCGCCGGTTATCGGCGCATATTTTGTTATTGCCACAACCGATGCATTGATACGATGAGATACGGCAAAAGCGTCATTTATATAAACATCACAAAGACTTCCCAGTTGTTTCGCAAATGCATCGTCATTTTTCTGCTCCTCAGGATGGAATCTTAAATTTTCCAGAAGCACCACGTCGCCGTTTTTCATTTTGTTTACCAGTTCTTCTACTTCAGAACCGATACAGTCTTTTGCCATGACAACTTCTGTTTTTAAAAGCCTTCCCAAACGCTTTGCTACAGGAGAAAGGCTCATTTTGGGTGTTATTTTCCCACTGGGTCTTCCCAAATGTGAAGCGATGATAAGCTTTGAATTATTATCAAGAAGATACCTTAAGGTTGGCAATACGGCCTGAATCCGGGTATCATCGGTAATGTTTTGTTGTTCGTCCAACGGTACGTTAAAATCGACCCTGACGAAGACTTTTTTCTCCGTAATATCTATTTCCTTTATGGTTTTCATCACCCCCTCCTTTAATGCACCTCTTTAATCCTTTTTGTTTAACTTTCGCTTAAGTTCCTTTTTTTTTGACCATCTTTCAATAAAGCTCATCATACCGGAATCATAAGCCCGGTCCACGATTTCTTCTCGAACCTTCACTCCACCAGCACCTCCCATGGCTGATCGTAAACACGCTGTTTTGTGTAAACACTCAAGACACGCGTCCGGTGTGTTTCTTAACCCGTCTTTGGTTTTTGGAAAAACAGTCTCGAGTTCACCAAAGCATTTCGGATATTTTTTATCTTTACATTTGTTCGTAATTTTTATGTTTTTTTGAATATCT
>PKTV01000140.1 GCA_002868985.1 Desulfobacteraceae bacterium
GCGTTCTCCGCGGGTTTCCGGTTGCGGCGTACAGACGTACGCCTCACCGCAAACCCTTGTGCGGCCTTGATCAGAACAAAAATTGCTCATTTCTGAATTGGACATCTATTGTGTTCATTTTGAACTCATGGATGGACACTAACCAACCCGGACAACTTGGAAATTCGAAATCCGAAACGATATCGAAATTTAAATTTTTAAATGTTCTAAGCTTTACGATGAATGAATTACCGGTCAGAAAAATGTGACCTCATTTTTTCCCCATTTTTTTCAATTCATCTTCCAAAAGAATCTTACAGTATCGACAGAGTTGATCTGATTTTCGGTCCACATCTTTAATACTGCGGCAGTAATGCATGATGCAGGTATTGTCATTGCAATGGCGCAGGTTAAACGTATGCCCCAGTTCGTGAAGGACCTCTTTAACAACCCGATTTTCGAATTCTTTTTCGATATTTGCAATAGAAAGGCCTTCTTGTAGCCTAAATGTCGATACGATGCATGCTTTCCCGGCAAGTTGGGCTTCTCCGTAGACATGGGTCAGAATCGGGATAAAAAGGTCAACATTGGTAATTGCAACGATTTTGGCGGCCGGAGAGGTTGATGTGCTCGCCAGTTTTTCGAGAATGGCTGTGGAGTGATACTGATCCCTTGTTAGGTCGTAGGCAAAATTGACATTTTGCAGTAAGGATTTTATCTCAGCTTGAAAGCCGAATGTTCGGTGTATTTCCTGACCCAGGAGTTGGTAATTACAAGCATCAATGTTTTCGATGGGGGAAATGATGATTTTTTGCAAGATTTAGATGATAACCTCATTTATAGACGCGTGAAGCCGCCTGTTTAAAAACATTGCCGCTTCAGGTATGATTAAATTTTTGCTGAAAGAACTCGTGAATAAGGGCTCGTAATGAAAGAACCTGCCCCGGCTATTAATATAAGGTCTCTGTTTTAACAAAAGGTTTCATCCATAACGTTAAATCGCCGATGGTTCTTTCAAAACGATCCCTAATCCACTCAGACAGCTTCCAGTCAAAAATTTAATCATACCTGAAGCTTTTTCTTGTTGGGTCGAAGCTGAAAGCGAAGACCAATGAAATCGATTGGTTTCAAAAGACTAAACATTTACATATATCCGAGTTGTCAAGCCGGTTTTTGCAGCTTGTATCGCTTGATTTTACTGTAGAGTGTAGAGCGGTCTATTCCGAGTATTTCCGAACATTTTTTAATATTCCATTGATTGTCGTTAAGCATTTGGGTGATGTGTATCTTTTCAACCTCTTGAAGGGAATTGTCTTTTGAAGGAATACAGTATTCAGGTCTGAAAATTGGCAGATCTTCAGGCAGAATGTAACGACTTTTGCTGACCACCACTGCCCGTTCTATGGCATTTTCGAGCTCTCTGACGTTTCCCGGCCATTCATAGAGCATCATTTCGTCCATGGCATCCCGGTTGATGCGGTCGATGGACTTGTTGGTTTCCTGGGTAAAACGACGCAGAAAGTGTTCGGCCAGAAGCGGAATATCTTCTTTGCGTTCCCGAAGGGGGGGAATCTCAAAAGAGATCACATACAGGCGGTAATAAAGGTCTTCACGAAAGATTCCCTCTTTGATAGCAGCTTCGAGATTTCTATTGGTGGCCGCGATAACTCGAAAATCCGATTTGAGGGGCTGAGTCCCTCCCACTCGATAAAATATGCGATCTTCCAGCACCCTCAAAAGGTCGATCTGCATTCTCATGCTGATCTCTCCGATTTCGTCTAAAAAGAGGGTGCCGCCGTGGGATATTTCCAGGCGTCCTTTTTTGGTTTCTTTGGCGTCCGTGAACGCCCCTTTTTGATGGCCGAAAAGCTCGCTCTCCATAAGGTGTTCTGGAACGGCGCCACAGTTGACAACCACAAACGGGCCTTCACAACGGGAACTGTTTGAATGAATGGCTTTGGCGGCAAGTCCTTTGCCGGTCCCGGTTTCACCGGTTATCATAACTGTTGATTCCCTGGGTGAAACATCCATGATAAGATCGAATATTTCCTGCATCGGCCTGGACTGACCGATCATACTCTCGAATCGGGTTCGATCCTTGAATTGGGCTTTTAGATATATGTTTTCTCGAAGCTGGGCCTGATTTTTGAGTATTTTATCAATGATAATCCCCAATTCATCCGGATCAAACGGTTTCAAAAGATAATCATAGGCCCCGTTTTTCATCGCCTCGATGGCCGTTGCGATGGAACCGTACGCGGTGATCATCACCACAGCCACGTCGGGATCACTTTCTTTGACATGTTTTAAAACATCCAGCCCACTTATTCCTTCCATCTTGATATCGACCAAAAGGATATCGTAGCGGGTGCCTTTTAGCTTTTTTAAAGCGTCTTCCCCGCTGGCCGACGTATCAATATAATGACCATCCCGTTCAAGCCATCCGGCCAAAGATTCGCGCATAATGGGTTCATCATCAACGATAAGGATCTTCGTGACGAGCATGGATACCTCCAGCTAAACTGATTCGTGTTTCAAAGGAATTTCTATAATGAAAGTGGTACCGTTTCCTTTTTCGGATTGAACATTGATAGAACCGTGGTGTTCTTGAATAATGCCGTAAGCCAAAGAGAGTCCAAGTCCCACCCCTTTCCCTTTTTTCTTGGTTGTAAAAAAGGGTTCAAAAAGTCTTGAAAGATTCTCATCGGATATGCCCACCCCGGTATCCTTGAAAAAAACCGTGACCTTGCCGTTTTTCGAAGAATGACGTGTCGTGATGATCAACTCGCCTTTGCCGGCAGCTTCCATTGCTTCTGCAGCGTTGGAGACGATGTTCATGAAAACCTGCTGAAGCTGGTCTTCTGAGCCGGTAAGATCAGGCAGATCCGGATCCATTCGTTTTTCGACTTTGATGTTGTTGATTTTGAGCAGGTTCGAATTCAATACCAGTGTTTTTTCGATGAGCCGGTTTATGTTTAATTGCGTTAAGCGCATTTTGGATTGCCGGGAAAAGGCCAGCAAATTCGAAACAATCCGACTGATCCGACGGGTTTCCGTTTCCATGAGGGTCAGATATCGCTTGAATTGTTCCATCTCCTTGGGGCTGACAGGGCCTTCGTCGATAATCCGTTTGATCAGCATGATCAGGTTTAATATCCCGGCGTTGGGATTGTTGATTTCATGGACCACAGAGGCCGACAATTTGCCGAGAGAGGCCATCTTGTCCTGGTGGATGAGTTTGGAATGGGTTTCTTTCAACTGACGGGTTCGTTCTTTCACCATTTGTTCCAGGCGACGGGTAATTTTCTCCTCTTCTATCTTTCGTTCGGTAATGTCCCGGCTGATTTCAATGAATTTTGAGATTTGACCATTGCTTTCCCAGATGGGAAAAATGCTAATTTCCATATATCGACGTTCACCATTGTGGTTTAAACGGTTCATGACCTTGGTCACCGGCCTTTTGTTGTCAATGACTTTTTTTAACGGGCAGACGATATCATCAAAACTGCACGGCGTGTTACTTTTCTGATAGACCTCATGGCATTTTTTTCCGATGACCTCGTTACGGGCATAACACATCTTTTCCAGAAACGTCTCATTGACATCAACAATTTCCTTTTCAGGGGTAATCACCAATATGAACTCCTGGATACCGTTGAGAATGGTTTCCATCTCCTCTGTTCGTTCTCTTAGCTTTTGTTCCTCGATTCCAATGGCTTTCCAAAATATTTTAAAGACATCGTATGCCATGAGACGGATGTGAGGGGGTCTGGTTTTGAGAATATCTTCAAAAAGATGCTGTTCTTGCGTAAGAATAATGATCAGGTGAACATTGTATTTTGAATCATACAGTTCGTGATAATCGGTGACGGTCAAAAGGTTCCTTTTTCCGGCGAGCACCATACCCGGACTCTTGGGATCGGGATCGGCAACAGCCACGATGGCGGCATTGACACCTTCTTGTTTATAGTCAAAGGTTGTCTTTTCAAGAATTTCTTTACAAAAAATTCCCCCACCCACAAGGGCGATATTCATTATTGGAGACGTTTGATTATTCATGTTTTCGAATTATCATGCTCCAGGATCGGTTTCAAGGCTATTTTCATCTAAACTGAGCGTTTCAAATAGTGACAGGACTATAAAAACAATTATTCTGATTTATATATATTGCTAACATTATTAATGGATTCCATCTAACCGGCGGATATATTAAAGAAATAAATTGTCACCATTTGAAACCCTTCGGGCTTGCCGAGTTTACCGAATTTGCTGCGTTATGAGACAGTTGCAGTAGCAGACGGAGGTTTATCCCGCTTAATATAGCGGGGCTGCATGTCTTATGCTTTGTATATTCGGCAAACTCGACAATCGCTCAATTCAGATTTCACCATGTGTTCAGTCGGTTGAAAAGATAAAACAGGCGTTTTCATCATGTGTTAAATTGGAACGGATGAATTTAACAGGTATCTTATGACTATGTATTAATTTATGGTTGACAAATTTAACACATAGGGAGTAAAAGGTTTCTTTGGTTGTGGTCCATGAGTTCATAAGTGAATGAAGTTTGGATTCAATCTTCCTCATCTATTATTCAAAACACAACATAAGGAGTTCCACATGACTGATAAGATCCTCGGATCCGTTCTTGTTGTCGGGGGTGGAATAGCCGGAATGCAGGCCTCACTGGACCTGGCGGATTCCGGATATCTGGTTCACCTGGTGGAAAAATCGTCCGCCATCGGTGGCGTAATGAGTGAACTGGATAAAACGTTCCCCACCAACGATTGTGCAATGTGAATTATTTCACCCAAACTGGTCGAGGTCGGCCGGCATCTTAACATCAACCTTATTACCTGTGCTGAAGTTGATAAGGTTGAGGGTACTGAAGGAAATTTCAAAGTCACAGTCAATAAAAGCCCCCGCTATATTGATCTCGATAAATGTACATCCTGTGGCGATTGCGTCGAGGTGTGCCCTGTCTCATTACCCAGCGAATATGATCAAGGTTTTAGCGAAAGAAAGGCAACGTATAAAAAATACGCCCAGGCGATCCCCGGTGCATTTGCCATACAAAAAGCAGACCAGGCGCCTTGCCGCCTGGCATGCCCTGCCGGTTTGAACGTTCAGGGATATGTTCAGATGGTGGGCCAGGGTAAATATAAAGAAGCCCTCAAAATTATTATGGAAGACCTGCCGTTACCCGGTGTGCTGGGGCGCATTTGTCCCCATGGATGCGAAGATGCATGCCGCCGGTGTGATGTGGATTCTCCGGTGGGTATCCGGAATCTAAAGCGGTTGGCTGCAGACCAATTTGATCCCCGGGATATAGAGATCGCATGCCTTCCTGCAAGGGATGAAAAAGTGGCCATCATCGGTTCCGGTCCGGCAGGATTGTCTGCCGCGTATCATTTGGCCCGCAAAGGGATTTTATCCACCATATATGA
>PKTV01000208.1 GCA_002868985.1 Desulfobacteraceae bacterium
TCAGGGTTCAAGGTTCAGGAGGCAGGGCCTGCCCGCCGATGCTTTGTGGCAGGCTCAGGGAAACGAAGCATTTAAAAAAAGCGATTTGTTTAGCCTTACTTTTGACGTACCTGTAATCAATTGATATTTAGATATTGGCAACTAAACACAAGTTTGATTTCGGTTAGAAACTTTCCATTTTGGGCAATTTAAAGTGTAGTCACATTATCGTTAATCAAGTCCCTCACTTTCACCCTGATTTAACATAGGTAGGGATCAGGGAAGTCCTTTTCACCACCGTACCCCTATTCCGTGGGCTAATATTATGTAAAAATTTTCATAAATCTTATGGAGCATACCTCATAATTTCAGGTGTTTTCAGTATATATCTGTACTGCCAACCAGACCTTTCAATTAATGTAAATCTCTAATATTATTGCAATTTAAATTGAATCGTTCCATAAACAACTGATTTTGCATGGTTTTTGCATATGACAAAATAAGATTTCTCAAACTTAAAGTTTCATAAGGATAGCTTACAAATGTTCGAGTTAATTAAAATTGGAAATCACAACGTAATCGACTTGGCCGAGCGTAGATTTAAATCAAAAATCGTTTCAGGCGAATACCACAGTGTTCAGTTCTTTTTAAATGGAAGTGGGCTATCCCACCTATTTAGATTACGATATAATACCTCAAATGGGCCATATCTTCTTGTAAAACAAGATTCCTCTGTGTTCAAAGAATTGAAAGTTGGTGATTTAATGGACATGGAATACAATCGGTCTGAATCATTAGGTGGTAGCAAAACTTTTAAAACTCTAATAACTTCAAAAATTCCAGATGATCATTATACAGGGTATTCTATTGTCGAGTTATCTATCATCAATAATCAAGAAGAAAAATTAAATTAAACCAACCTATTACTATGATTAAGAATATACAGAAAAATTCCTTAAAAGAAATTAGAGAAAGTCTTTTGATGAGTAAGTCCGAGCTTTCCAAAAAGGCCAGCATTTCACCCCTCACCATCTCACGAATAGAACAAGGTAAGCCATGCAGAATGGAAACAAAACGAAAAATCCTTTTAGCGTTAGGTTTGAAATTAACGGATAAGGACAAAGTTTTTCATTAGGTTAAAGAATTATACCAAATTGTAAAAGAAACCCAAGAAATAGAGATGTCAGAAAAATACCCAGAATGCCCTTTGTATAATCACAAAAACTGCAAAGAGATTGATAACCGGAAAGTCTGTGCTATTGTACGTAAAGACAAAATCTGTCTTAGAAAGCTTCCGAAATCGGTAAAGGAGGTTAAAAAATAACCCGTAACCGGGATGTTGTCATTGAAGCATTAGATATCACAATACCTGCTAAATTATTTATTGCCCAAATACTATCAAGGTATCTGTAATCTACGCACTCCTTATCTCCATCGATACCCATCATCCATTTGAGTTGCCTGATAATACTATGTAAATAATGTAATAAATTTATGTAATTTACCCCACAATTACATAGATCTTTTTAGATTTTTGCATACATATTTGTCATCCAGCTTGCAGGAACTACTTGATATCTCTAATATTAATGGACAAAACGTTGTTCTTGCACGATTTTTGCATAATTTTTAATAAATAAGCATAATTATCAATTGAAGAAAAGCCAAAGTCCGAACTATCGGCAGTAGTTGGACGTAAAAGGTTTAAGAAATAGTTGGGCATGAACCATATATTGCCCGATTACGGAGGAAGAGTGGTTAATGGCGTGTTAACTTATCTTCATAACTCCTCCATAAGGGCGGTCTAAAAGGACCGCCCTTATTCTTTGTTAATTCAAGGAATTCCAAACGCATCTGACTTTTCATGCCAGCAGCTTTATTTATGAAAACGCCCCGATTCCTCTCACCTCCGAAAGCATCGAACCGATAGAAATGCCACAAGTGTTCCTTTCTTAATCAACAATAGCGTTGCCTTTTTTGCATTTCTGTAAGAAATAGGATATCTGTAAAGAAAATATAGATGCTTGGACCTGTGGTTTTGGTACATGTAATTATAGAAAAACGTATTTCACATTCAGAAGAAGCTCCATCCAAGTTAAAATTCCCGCGTATCCTTCTTTAAAAACAGACTGAGCAATAGAGCATATAGTACCATTATTTATTGAAGACATATGTTTTTCCAATCCTGATCAACTGAAGGAATATTCCTTCGCTTTATAACCATTTATTTACAGACATTTGAATCATTTTTTCTATCAAGCTCTTTTGCTCACCGTATGATAATTCATTCATTTATTCCATCTGGTTTTCATCCAATAACTATAAATATACTATTAAACAGAGGGTTATAACTCTGGCATATCAATTGCAAATAAACATATTTAGAATCGCAGCGCAGGTGGAATGAACTACATTTGGAGGCGGTTCTTCAAATAGAATAATTATTGTGCGCTGTACTTGAATTGAAGCTCCCTACAACCCCGCTAAAACGAAATTCCTGCTTCTCTCCAATAAGCTGCGGGGAACGCGCTTGCTTTTGTAGTTCAATCTTCATTGCCGATGGTGAATCATGTCAGTAAGAAAGTTCAGGTAAAAGGATCGGTGCTGGAAAGCAAAGGGCAGAAACAGATTTACGTTTCAGCCTATAGAATCATCAAAGAATAACCGCTTCATCAATTAAGGGCGGCAAAGCAAAAAAGGGGAAAATTTCCCCCTCCAATAAGTAAATTTGGTGATGCCATGTACCATATTTTAGTCATTGATGATGAAAAAGCGATATTAGATGCCATTAAGATAGTATTATCAAGAGCCGGCTTTAAGGTTGAAATCGCCTTGGAAGGCCAAGAGGGTATCCAAAAATTTAATAGCGGTCGATTTGACCTTGTCATTACAGACATCCTAATGCCGGGACTGAACGGTCGAGACGTTGTTGATCACATCCATAATTCCGATAGACCTTGTACTCCAATCATAGGTATCTCTGCTACTCCTTGGCTCTTCGAGAACATTCAGTTTGATGCTGTTTTCACAAAACCATTTCCCTTTGAGGATCTGGTAAATTCAATCCGTCATCTCTCCATGCAGGTCGACTAAGATTGTGATTTAATCTAAATTGAGCGCTTTGGATTAGTTGCACCAATACCTTGGCGAAAAATATGCTTTGTAAGACTCAATCGGATGAATCTATTTTTCCGCTAATTTCAAAAGGCATTTGAGATGAAAAAAATTATAATTCTAAGTGACACCGATGAAACCCGTATTGATCTGGTTTCATATCTCAAGGAGCTATTTCCTGAATGTGAAATCCAGATACTCAAATACCGATCCAATAGTATTGAAGAGGGTATTATCACCGAAATAAAGGGTATCAACCAAAAATAATCAGGGGAAACAGTCACTTAAACTCCTCATTCAAACTGAAAACGAACTATGGCCATCTACTTAATTCCGGAACCTGTCAGCATGTTTTTGTTGGGCGTCGGCCTTGTGAATCTTGCACGGTTCGGCCGGATGTTTTTTAAAAAACATAGCCCGAACGAAACCCTATTATCGGATAGAGTGAAAAAGCTACGGCTTAGAGACAGTTTGAAGCTTAAATTAGAAATCATACAGAAAAAAATTGAGAGACTAATATTAGAATCTAAAGAAATATTATCTGCAAAAGAAACAGCTGATAACATAAATAGAGATAGGCGTTCAGGTATTGAAAGGCGCCAATTCTCATATAACGGATATATACCTGAACGCTGGTCTGGCAAAGAAAAAAGAAGTGGGAGAGATAGAAGATAAAAATTAAGAATACTGCTACATTAAAAATAATTTAAAAGGCAGGGTCATTTGGCCCTACTTTTTTTATCGTCCATACTTTGAATAAGTGAAATTTTTATCAATACATGTCTATCCCGAGCCGGACTTTTTTGTGTAGCTACTTGTTCTCTTCTATAATGGTAATCGAAAGGGCTACAATGGACAAACACCCCCTGAACTGCAAAAAATTTGATTCCTATACTTCACCATGTACAAAAAGAGACAATGAAGCGTTAAAAGAACTTAGAAGACTAATTAATGTTGGGGGCACATATCCAGGTGACATTTTTTACAAAGCAAAAGCCGTATGTATGAATTGTAAGAGTTTTGAACCTGAATTTTTTTAAAATGTTTAGGTGAAATATGAGACCAGTAAAAGATATTGAACCAATAATAAGGAAAATATGATATCTGTATATCAATGGTTGTTGTGAATGGTGCGGAGATTGACAAGGTACCAGATATCACAATGCTCGGTAAGTTGTTAATAAGCTAAATATTGGCAAGAAAGCGCGAGTTTGATTTCAGTTGTAAGCCTTTTTCAATTCTTTTATTCCGATTTTCCCAAAAAGGAGTCAAAATTCTGACATCATTGTAATTTGACGCCAAAATCTTACCATTTTATCCCCTTGAAACTCCATGTTACCATCTCTAACCAATTGTTATAAAAGATATTAATTTTTCTCACACGTTTTGGCATAGTTTCTGCTTAAAAGTATAAGCGGTAGAGTGTTACTAATATAATTTGAGATACCTTAAGACACCTTACGTTTTTGTTTTAGGTCCGAATTTTAATAAAATCTTAAATTAATACAAAACGGCCTCTCAAAAAAATTAAATAGGAGAACACAATGAAAATAATTAAAATATTTTTCATGGTATCTATGACCCTTCTACTCTTTTCATCAACAGTCGTAGCTCGAGATTTTGACTGGACCAGAGATTTAAATATCCAAGCTGAAGCGAACGAATCAGGATTTCGGGCAAGACTCGAAACTCGTTTTAAGATAGGTGACGCACAAATAAAAATCGTGCTCAATAATATTGAAGAACCTGCCGACGCCTATATGGTTCTCAAGCTCGGAGAAATGTCAAATCAGCCAATGGAGAACGTTATTGAAGAATACAAGTCTGGTAAGGGAAAAGGCTGGGGAGCACTTGCGAAAAGTCTCGGTATAAAGCCCGGTTCAAAGGAGTTCAAAGCACTGAAGCATGGCCATGATCTTTACAATGAAAAACCTAAGGTTAAGAACAAGGCAAAGGGTAAACGCAAAAAATAATGGTTAGGACATCAACTCGTTGAATGAGCTTATGAATGTAAATAGGTTCAACCAATCATTTCGTTTTGATTATTTGTAAAAGTTGAGATTAAAAGAATCAATTATGATCGAAGCTCATCACTGTTAGGTAAAATGATACGAAAACTGATTATAATTATAGCTTTTGCAATCGCAGTGGCAGTAATAGCCGACTATTATGGGGTGATAACGCTTCCTTCTCTTGAAAAACCAGCTGTCTTGGATAACAGAGATCAAATGATATATAAGACAAAAAAAACAATAGAAGATTAATAAGGTGATTTTGTTTTTTCTTTTTAAGGTGATCCATGAGCA
>PKTV01000257.1 GCA_002868985.1 Desulfobacteraceae bacterium
ACCGCAAATTGACGCAAATGAACATGAATATTATTATTTTGATTTGTGTTTATTCGTGTTCATCTGTGGTTCCCTTATCCTCTTTTCTCTTTCCTAATAGATCTGACCAGTCCCAGATACCAGGTATTCAATAAAAAAAATAAAAATCGTGTAGCGCGATCACATCACTATATTATTCTCTTCCTCAGCGATCAATCGCAAAAGATACTGGCCGTATTCGTTTTTGGCCATGGTGGCTGCAAAATTCGCCAGTTCTTCCCTAGAGATGTAACCGAGGTCATATGCGATTTCTTCAATGCACGACACTTTAAGTCCCTGTCTTTCCTGAATGGCCTGGATATAACTGGCTGCTTGCTGAAGGGCTTCTTCGGTTCCGGTGTCCAGCCAGGCAAAACCTCTTCCCAGAAGTTCAACCTTGAGCTGGCCTTTTTTCAAATATTCAAGGTTAACATCTGTAATTTCAAGCTCTCCTCTGGCAGAGGGCTTTAGATTGGCGGCAATATTGATCACGTCATTATCATAGACATAAAGGCCTGGCACCGCATAATTCGATTTTGGCTTTTTGGGCTTCTCCTCGATACCGATGACATTGCCATGCTCATCAAATTCTACAACGCCGTAACGTTTGGGATCTTTGACCAGATACCCGAAAATCAGACCACCCTCTTTGAGTTGAACGGCGCGTTTTAGAATATCGGTTAGGCTGTGTCCGTAAAATATGTTGTCCCCAAGGATCAAACAAACCGGATCTTTCCCGATAAATGATTTGCCGATGAGAAAGGCCTGGGCCAGACCTTCGGGTCGAGGCTGTTCTTCATAAGAAAGGGAAAGCCCCAGTTGCGAACCATCTCCAAGGAGTTTTTTAAACAAGGGCAAATCCTCAAGCGTGGAAATAAGAAGGATGTCCCTGATGCCTGCCAGCATCAAAACAGACAGCGGATAATAGATCATCGGTTTATCGTAGACCGGTAAAAGCTGTTTGCTTACAACACGGGTAATCGGATACAACCGGGTTCCTGAACCGCCGGCCAATATTATTCCTTTCATTTGTGCCCTTCCCTTATTTTCTTATGCCATAACGACCTTTTCCCTTGCTCCTTTTATCCCTTTGGTCGCATTACGGGTATCGATCACCAGATTGGAGTGCTCGACAATTTCGGCAAAGTTATAGTCACTATGATCGGTGATGATAATTACTGCATCCATACCGGCAAGCAATTCCGGGGTAATGGGAGTCGATTCCATCTGAAAATTGTACTTCCGGGTAGTATGCAGTTTTGGTATCCAGGGATCATTGTATTTTACAATAGCACCTTTTTCCAAAAGCATTTTCATAATGGCATATCCCGGAGACTCTCTATCATCATCAATATCTTTTTTATATGCAGCACCAAGAACCAGAATGCGGCTGCCATTGAGACTTTTTCGATGGTTATTGAGTGCCTCCATTGTCTTTTCAATCACATAATACGGCATGGAAACATTGATTTCTCCGGCAAGCTGGATAAAGCGGGTTGAAAAATCATATTCCTTGGCTTTCCAGGCAAGATAAAAAGGATCAATGGGGATGCAATGCCCACCCAGACCGGGACCGGGATAAAAAGGGGTATAACCAAAAGGCTTTGTGGCCGCAGCCTCGATAACCTCAAAAAGATCGATGCCCATTTTATGTGCAAGAATTTTCAGTTCGTTCACCAAAGCAATATTAACGGAACGAAAGGTGTTTTCCAAAAGCTTGCTCAGTTCAGCCGTCTGGGTAGAAGAAACAGGAACGGCCCGGGTGATGGAGTTATACATCGCACAAGCGACGTCCAGGCAGGATTTGGTAATCCCCCCCACCACTTTGGGGATATTCGTGGCGGTATATTTTTTATTTCCGGGATCTTCTCTTTCCGGGGAAAAAGCCAGAAAAAAGTCCTCTCCGACCTTCATATCGTTTGAAGTAAGACGAGGGAGAAGCATTTCCTGGGTGGTGCCGGGATAGGTTGTACTTTCCAGTACAATCAATTGTCCTTTGCGCAAATTCCCGGCGATGGTCCCCGTTGTTTGCAAAAGGTAACTCAAATCCGGCTCCATCTTTTCCGTAAGAGGCGTCGGAACACAGATCAATATACAATCCGCCTCGCTAAGACGACTAAAATCGATGGTCACATCAAATTGTTTTGCATCGAATATTTCCTTAATCGATTCGGAAGAAATGTGCTTGATATACGATTCTCCGTGAAGGAGTTTGTCGATCTTTCTCGAGTCGAGATCGAACCCGATAACACCAAAACCTTTTCGCCCAAAATGAATGGCCAAAGGTAACCCGACATAGCCCAGGCCGATGATTCCAATGACAGCTGTTTTCTGATCGATCATCTCCAGCAATTTTAAACAAGCTTCACTTTTATCGCTCATATTATTTTCCTTTAACTTGAACGGTTGATGAATCCTTTTCAAAAATTTTCATGCAGTTTTTAGGTTGAAGTTGTTTTAACACCAATGACAACTAGCGATTCATCCCCGGTGTTTTCCAGTATAACCATCTCATTTTCCGGCAGCACCAAGGACTGCCCTGCATTGAAAAACGTGCTCCGGTTATTTATTGTTGATTTGGCGACGCCTTTAATGACGATCAGATGTTTGCCGGTTGAACCATCTGTTTTGATCTCACATTCTGAGCCGGGATATATATTGCGCCTAACGATGCTGAAATCAAGCGTTGCTTCCAGAACGGTTAGGGTACCCCATAGATGGTGTGATGTCTTATGTTCTTGGTATTCTTTTCTCCCTTTTTCCTTCAGCTTTTCAACGATAGATTTTACATCACGGCTGTTTTCCAAATCAGAGACAAAAACAGCGTCCGGCGTTTCCACAACAACCATGTTTTTTATTTTGTTTGTTGCAATCAGGCGCTCATGTCCCATGATTAAAGAATTCTGGGTGTTTTCTGAAATAACGTCGCCCTCGATGACATTGCCGTTTGTATCCTTTGGTGTGAAATCATAAAGAGATTTCCATGAGCCAATATCGCTCCAACCAAAATCTGAAGGCAAAACAGCCGCTTTATCTGTTTTTTCCATAACTGCATAGTCAATGGAAATGTTCGGCAGCTGCCGGTAATCTTTCAGGGAAAACGAGGCTCCTTCCAATGGCAATTGCTTCATTTTATCAAGAAGCTCAGCATGGTGGACACCTAATTCCTGAATCATTACCGAAGCCTTAAAGGTAAACATGCCGCTATTCCAAAAGTAATTACCCGCGTCAACATATTGCTCGGCAGTTTTAAGGTCAGGCTTTTCAACGAATCTTTTTACAGAAAGCGCCCCAAAGGCTATTTCTCCGGCACCCTCGATATAACCGTAACCGGTTTCCGGATAATGCGGCGTTATTCCGAAAGTCACAATATATCCCATTTCTGCAAGTTTTATTGCGGATTCCAATCTTTCGTGAAACAGACCTTCATCTCGAATGACATGATCCGCGGGGAAGACGCACAACACTGCATCGTTCTCTTCTTTAATAACCTGGAGCATTGCCAAAAGAATAGCAGGAGCGGTATTGCGGCCGCAGGGTTCTGCGAGGATTTTTTTTTCGGCGGGTATCCCTATCTCTTCCATGTGCCTTGCGATTTCGTAAACATGGTCTTTTCCGCAAACGATACGGATATTTTCCATGTTTAGGGTAGGCGTCAGCCTTTTGATAGTGCTTTGGATTAGTGAATCCTCGCCGATGAATTTAACGAGTTGTTTGGGATGAAGTTGTCTCGATAAAGGCCAAAGCCGTGTTCCTGATCCGCCGGCCAACAGAATCGGATATACATTCAGTTTATTTTTCATAAGCAGGAATATGGAACCTAAATTGAGCGATTGTCGAATTTGCCGGTCGTAAGATCCCGCCTTTCGGGGAGATGCAAGGCATGAGATATGCAGCCCCGCTATATTAAGCGGGATAAACCTCCGTCTGCTACTGCAAATGTCTCATAACGCGGCAGATTCGGTAAACTCGGCAAGCCCGAAGGGTCTCAAATGGTGACAATTTTTTGCATAAATACATTCACCTATTGGATGAAAACTATTAGCGATTTTAGCAATGTATATTTATCTATAATTATTAATTTTTTATATTCCTGTCACTATTTGAAACGCTCAGTTTAGGTGTAAGTTAAAGGAAATCTTAAATATACTGTGATTACAAAGTGTTACTATTCGTCACTTTTTGTTTGTAATTATCGGCCTAAAAAGACTTAAACTTTAACGGAACATTTCAAATTAGATCTAACCCTAACGTTGCAAAAGTCGAGGGTGCTGCAGATCCAAGGCGTCAAGGGTGCAGCTGTAGTAATTTACCGCAAGCCCTTGACAACGATAGAGATGCGGTGCCATCGGCTTTCCCGTAAGGTAAATAACATGGCTGTTTTTTACTGATTTCAGGACGCCACCTGGAGTTCATTCCAGCAAAACAGTTAAAAAGGTTGAATGGCTTGTAATTATTGCTTTTTTTAACCCATTCTGTCATGTTATTTATGCAACTATAGGGTTAAGCTTCAGTCTTAGGGTACAATGCAACCGTCTTCGTCTTTTTCCACTTTGGTTATGCCGGGATATCTTTTTTCAAGATCTTTCAGCGTGACTTCGTGGGTCTTCACCTTCCGAATCAAAACATCCCGTTCCTTAATCATCTGAAGTGATTCCATGGTTCTTTTTATCGTATTTTTGAAGTCGATGTCATCCCACGACTTTAAAAGGAATTTGTATACGCCTGCCTCATTAATGGCCTTTATGGCCAGTTCAATATCTGCATGGTCCGTCACCATGATGGTTAATATATCCGGATAGATGATTCTCACCTTTTCCAAAAATTCCAACCCGTTCATTAACGGTATTTTATACTCGCTAATCACCATGCTTACCTGTTGTTTTCGCAATATATCAAGCCCTTCCTGACCGCTAGAGGCTGTGATGACGTTGTAGTTTTTATCTGACAATACGCGCTGAATGTACTCTATAAACAATTCCTCATCGTCAACGACCAGTATGGTATGTTTTTTTATCACTTTTTGCCTCCTGTGATATTCTTAACCCGAAAATTCCACGTAACAAACTTTATTTATTACTTATAAAAATGCCTCTTTAAAAATTTCATAAAATATTCGGGTTAGCGGCTTCTTTCTGATGCCATACCCAGGCTGTCTTGATAATTGTTTCCAGATTTTCGTATTTGGGTTTCCACCCCAGCGATGTTTTTATTTTTTCAGAACTTGCGACGAGTCTTGCCGGATCACCCGGCCTTCTCTCAGCTTCAAGAACCGGTATCTTTTTGCCGGTTACTTTTTTAGCCAACTCAACCACCTCTCGAACCGAATGCCCCTGGTTGTTTCCCAGGTTATAAACAGCACTCTCTTCGCCAGATA
>PKTV01000424.1 GCA_002868985.1 Desulfobacteraceae bacterium
GAAGATGTTGTTTCGCTATAGTCGTCTATGCGGAACGGCATCTGACGCAGTAGATGCGGTGAAATTGGAAACGCTCAGCTTAGGGAAAATTATTTTGCCATAATAAAGCACACAATTTGCCAGTAAATGTTTCAGCATTCATCGTATCGCGATTAAAGGATTTTTTCAAGTGTATCAAATTAAGATTCAAGTTTTGCCCCCGAATATGGCTAAAAAATTTTCTCGGCCGTTTACGCTCTATTGGGGTTGATTAAAATTAAGGGTTCGAACTCTGAGGAAAATGTGTTTTCTTTAAGTGACGGTTTAAAGTTTTTTGATATTGTGTTTTGTATTTGCAAAACATGACATTTGTGGTATAAAAAATATTTGGAAACATTGGGGAAAGAATAATATGTCTATGAAATCCTGTAATCAACCGTAAACCGGAAAGGAGGTACGAAGAATGAAATCTTTTAAGACAGCTTTAGTAGTTGTATTGGCGCTACTAATGGTTACAGCAGGTATGGCCGTAGCAGGTACGCTTCAGGATGTCCAGAAAAACGGATTTGTCACGGCCGGCGTAAACGGCGGTGTTTTCGGCTTCAGCATGCCGGATGAAAAAGGCGTATGGAAAGGCCTGGATGTGGATACGGCCAGGGCCGTTGCAGCCGCGGTGTTCGGAGATGCTAACAAAGTGAAATTTGTTCCGCTGACCGCCGTGCAGCGTCTTCCTGCCCTTCAGTCTAAAGAAATTGACGTCCTTTGCCGAAATACCACCCAGACCCTGACCCGTGAGACCACGAACGGTCTTAATTTTGTCCATGTCAATTATTATGACGGTCAGGGGTTTTTGGTCCCCAAAAAGCTGGGTCTAAAGAGCGCAAAGGAATTGGGTGGCGCCACGGTATGTGTTCTGCCGGGAACCACCACTGAAATGAATGTCGCTGATTTTTTCCGGAAAAATGGGTTAAAATGGAAGCCGGTGGTCATCGAGCAGACCGCCGAACTTTCCAAAGCATTTTTTGCCGGTCGCTGTGACGTTTTGACCTCCGATGCCTCCCAACTGGCAGCGCACAGGTCTGTAGCCCCCAACCCCAAAGACTACGTTCTTCTCCCTGAAATTATTTCCAAAGAACCTCTGGCACCGGTGGTCCGCCATGGCGACGACCAATGGTATGATATCGTCAACTGGACGGTCATGGCCCTGATCCAGGCTGAGGAATTCGGAATTACATCTAAAAATGTTGATAAAATGCTCAAAAGCAAAGACCCTCAGATCCAGCGCTTCTTGGGCGTGACCCCGGGCATGGGTAAAGCACTGGGACTGGATGAAAAATGGGCATATAACATCGTCAAACTGGTGGGGAATTACGGCGAAATCTTCGAACGAAATGTGGGTGTCAACACACCCCTGGCCCTTGAGCGTAGTTTGAATGCTCTGTGGACCAACGGCGGTATCATGTACGCTGCACCTGTAAGGTAATCGGTTATAAAAAGGTGCTCCACATAGTGGGGCACCTTTTTATCTTGTGTGAATGGCCGGCCCTGTTTTCCCGCCGATAAGGCCGGTCCTCTCCATTGGGGTTTCAGATAAAAGTGAATCGTTTCAACGCTTATAGAAAAAATTGTGAAGAATACGGTATCTGAAAAAGTTCCATTCTGGCTCGACCCTAAAAAGAGAGCGATCCTTTTTCAGTTCATAACGCTTTGCATGGTGGGGTTGCTGGGATACTACCTCGTCTCCAACACGCTGCACAATCTTGAAAAACAATCCATTGCCACGGGGTTCGGTTTTATCCATCAAGAATCTTCCTTTGAAATCGGTGAATCCCTGATCGATTATTCTGCGGCCAGTTCGTATGGCCGCGCCCTGATTGTCGGGGCTTTAAATACGTTGTATGTTTCTTTTGTCGGTATTATCATTACCGTTATACTGGGCACATTTATCGGTGTGGCCCGGCTCTCCACAAACTGGCTGGTATCGAGACTGGCAGCAATCTTCATTGAAGTGATGCAGAACATCCCGGTGCTGTTGCAGCTCTTTTTCTGGTATGCTATTTTTTATGAAACCCTTCCATCTCCCAGACAGGCCCTCAACCCCATAACCGGTGTCTTTTTATGCAATCGCGGTGTTGCATTTACCATTCCCAAGGCCCATTCTGCACATGCTTATATGGCCATCGCTTTTCTGGCCGGCTGTATTATCGTTTATCTCATCCGCCGATGGGCAAAAAAGCGTCAAGAACGGACAGGTCGGCTTTTTCCGGTATTTCGAGTGTCCATGGGGCTACTGTTAGGGCTTCCATTGTTAACCTGGTGGATAGGGGGCGCCCCCACCGAATTGAATATGCCGAAGCTTGTGGGTTTTAATTTTGTCGGCGGTCTGACCATTTCTCCTGAGTTCATCGCTCTTTTGCTGGGTCTGGTTCTCTATACGGCCGCATTTGTCGCAGAAGCTGTCCGGGCAGGGATTCAGTCGGTGAGTAAAGGCCAGACAGAGGCTGCCATGTCCCTGGGTCTTAGGCCCCCCATGGTGCTCAACCTTGTGATTTTACCCCAGGCCCTGCGGGTGATCATTCCGCCGCTCACCAGCCAGATGCTGAACCTGACCAAAAACAGCTCGCTGGCCGTGGCCATCGGGTTTCCGGATTTTGTATCCGTGGCCAACACAACCATCAACCAGACCGGCCAGGCCATTGAAGGCGTGGCGCTGATTATGCTGGTCTATCTTATTTTTAGTCTCCTGACATCTGTGTTTATGAACTGGTATAATAAAAAAGCCGCTTTGGTGGAACGATAAGTAAAAAATCAATGGCAGATATTGCACATACTTCCCAAAAAGAACAGATCAGGCCGCCGGTTGTCAGTGTGGGGGTTATCGGTTGGATAAAGGCCAATCTATTTAACGGCTGGTTTAATTCATCACTGACGATAGTGACGCTTTTTTTTCTGTGGAAAACCGCTGTCCCTTTTTTTCGATGGGCTTTCATCGACAGCGTTTGGAACACCACAGGACAGGTGTGCCACGATGCCGGAGGTGCCTGCTGGTCGATTATTTCATCGAATTTCCGGTTTATCCTGTTCGGCTTCTATCCTTACGATCTTCAGTGGCGCCCCCTTTTGGCCATGATCATTCTCTTTGTTCTGCTATTTCTCAGTCAAAACCGCAAATACTGGAAAAAACCCCTGGCATACGCCTGGATCTCAGGTCTTTTTATCATGGGCCTGCTTTTGAGAGGGGGCCTTTTGGGTCTTGACCCGGTGGAAAGCACCCAGTGGGGCGGTTTGCCGTTGACGCTGTTGCTGTCTGTTTTCGGACTCACGGCGGCATATCCACTTGGGGTTGTTTTGGCACTGGGTCGTCAGTCTAAAATGCGTGCCATAAAAACACTCTGCATTGTGTATATTGAATTGATCAGGGGCGTTCCCTTGATCAGCCTGCTCTTTATGTCGTCGATTATTTTCCCACTGCTTCTGCCTGAAGGGCTCACCATTAACAAGATTCTCCGGGCCCAGGTCGCCATCATTATGTTTACGGCCGCCTATATTGCAGAAGTGGTTCGGGGTGGGCTTCAGGGGATGTCCAGAGGGCAGTACGAGGCTGCCGAGTCTATTGGGCTGAATTATTACCAGACCATGCGACTGGTAATCCTTCCCCAGGCGTTGAAAATCGTCATTCCGCCCACGGTTAGTCAGCTTATCTCTGCCTTCAAAGACACATCCCTTGTGGTGATCATCGCCCTTTATGATTTACTCAAAACCAGCCAGACTGTCCTTTCCAATCCGGAGTGGATGGGGTTCAGCAAAGAAGCCTATGTTTTTGTGGCCATTCTTTACTTTTTAGGTTGTTTTTCCATGTCGAATTACAGTAGAAAGTTGGAAAAAGAATTGTCGAGGGGAGATTAAGCGCTTTTATGGACACAGAATCCTCAGTCACCACGGAACAAACGCTGTCTGACGAAGCCATCATAGAGATCGTCGATATGCACAAATGGTTCGGTGATTTCCATGTACTTCAGGGAATCAACCTCACCGTTCATAAACAGGAACGCATTGTCATTTGTGGCCCTTCAGGGTCCGGGAAATCGACACTCATCCGCTGCATCAACCGGCTGGAAGAACATCAACGGGGACGCATTGTGGTGGACGGCATCGAACTGACCAACAATATCAAAAATATCGAGAAAGTTCGTACGGAAGTCGGTATGGTGTTTCAGCATTTCAATCTCTTTCCCCATCTGAGCATCATCGAAAATCTGACGTTGGGTCCATTATGGGTGAGAAAAGTACCGAAAAAAGAAGCCGAAGAAA
Source organism: Desulfobacteraceae bacterium (assembly GCA_002868985.1). GTDB lineage: Bacteria > Desulfobacterota > Desulfobacteria > Desulfobacterales > UBA11574 > UBA11574. The sequence goes on from PKTV01000424.1 coordinate 4,291, forward strand.
CCGCCATGTATTACCTGGATAAGGTGCATATTGCCGAACAGGCAAAAAAATACCCCGGGCAATTGTCCGGCGGCCAGCAGCAGCGTGTCGCCATTGCCAGAAGTTTGTGCATGAACCCGAAAGTCATGCTTTTTGATGAGCCCACCTCCGCCCTTGACCCGGAAATGATCAAGGAAGTCTTGGATGTTATGATAGAACTGGCCAGGGAAGGGATGACCATGATCGTAGTTTCTCATGAAATGGGTTTTGCCAAGAGCGTGGCCCACCGGGTCCTTTTCATGGATTTCGGTCAAATTGTCGAGGGGAACACCCCGCATGAATTTTTCGAAAACCCCCAGCATGACCGGACCAAGCTGTTTCTCAGCCAGATTTTACATTAGAAGTCACCCGCTTTCCTTTCGATCCCTCGCGGCATTTCGGCGTTTATCATCGCCTCAAATTGCGTGATATAGCTATTTTCAAAATAACGTTCCGTTTCCGGCGGCTTAAGTCAAATTGTTGCAGGAAGCGATTCAATCGCGCCAAAGGCGGATAAATCGGAACATATTTATGACATTTGCTATTTAATAAGTTTTTTACCGATTTCCCTTGCTTTTTCGAGCATGTCTGTCTGCTGAAGGATATCGTTTTTGTCTCTTGTTCCAGGAGCCACAAGGGTGCCCTTTACATCGTAGTGCAAAAAGGAAAACAGATTTTCAAGATATTCAAAGTAAGGTTTGAAGGATTTTTCATCAGGGTTGCCCTGAGTAAAGACCATAAATACGCGTTTCTTTCCTTTTAAACGAGTGGTAAAGTCCGGTTTGATAAACGGTACGAGACGATCCATAAATAGCTTTGTCTGTCCGGATACTTGCCACATATAGACCGGCGAGCCTATGATGATTACATCTGAGGCCTGTATCTCCTCGTGAAGCAACTGCATGTCATCATTCGCAACACAGGTGCCGGTTTCTCTGCAGTTAAAACATCCCAAACAAAGAGAGATATTCATTTCAGTAAGCTTATAAAATTTTGTTTTGGCACCATTTTCTGAGGCGCTCTCAAGAATCGTTTTAACCAGTTTTTCAGTGTTGCCATTATTTCTCGGACTCCCCTC